>DASQVJ010000364.1:0-11093 GCA_035640835.1 Bryobacteraceae bacterium | reverse complement strand
CAGCCATCAGCCGTCAGCCCTCAGCTTCACTCGCAGCAAGAGTGGAGTGCCTCCTCGGGACGAGTAGCCGTCCGTGAGGGATTTGAGCTGAAAGCTGATCGCTGAGCGCTGAACGCTCCGGCCGCGGATCGCTCCCATCATCCCGGCATCTCTCCCGCCTGACTCATCGGATCCAGCAGGCGATTCAGCTCGTCTGCCGGCAACCCGCTGCGCTCGGTCGCAACTTCACGAACCGTGCGTCGGGACGCGTAAGCTTCCTTGGCGATCTCGGCAGCCTTTTCATACCCGATCTTCGGCGCCAGAACGGTTACCATTGCGAGCGACTTCTCTACAAAGCTATTGGCCTGCTCGCGATCGGCCTCTAATCCCCGGACACACTTCTCGGCGAAGTTGCGGCTCGCCGAGGCGAGCAACGCGATGCTTTCCAGCAGGTCGTATGCGATCACGGGCATCATCACGTTCAGCTCGAAATTCCCGGCAGCGCCGCTCCAAGTGATCGCCGCGTCATAACCGATCACCTGAGCACACACCATCAGCACACTCTCGGCAATCACCGGATTCACCTTGCCCGGCATGATGCTCGAGCCAGGCTGCGTCGCTGGCACCTTGATTTCTCCGAGCCCGCATCTCGGTCCCGATCCCAGCCAGCGAATGTCATTGGCGATCTTTGTCAAAGCAACTGCGTACGTCTTCAGAGCACCGCTCAGGAACACCACAGCATCCTTCGAAGCCTGAGCTTCGAAGTGGTTCGAAGCCTCCCGAAACGGTATGTTCAGCCGGCCGGATAGGTCTCCGATGACAGCCTTAGCAAAGCCCGGCTTAGCGTTTAGTCCCGTTCCCACAGCGGTGCCGCCCAGAGGAAGTTCGTACAGACCCTTGACCGCAGCTTCGATTCGTTCTCTTGCATGCCGAACCTGAGCCGCATAACCGCTGAACTCCTGGCCGAGCCTCATCGGCACAGCGTCCTGCAGGTGTGTACGTCCGATCTTGATGACGTCTGCGAACTCCTTGGCCTTGGCCTGGAGCGCCGCCTCCAACTCCTTCACTGCCGGCAGCAGGGTCTTATGCACTTGTTCGGCGCCAGCCACGTGAATCGCAGTTGGAATCACATCGTTGCTTGACTGGCCATAGTTCACGTCATCATTCGGATGAGCCTTCGCGAGATGACCTATCACTTCATTCGCGTTCATGTTGGTGGAGGTGCCGCTGCCGGTTTGAAACACATCTACAACAAAATGTTCGTCGTAGGTTCCCTTCGCGACTTCGTCCGCCGCATTCTCGATAGCGGTCGCCAGATGCGCCGGGATGTTCCCGGCTTTGCCGTTACTCCGGGCAGCTGCAGCTTTAATCAAACCAAGTGCTCGGAGAAAGGCCCTGGGTAATCGAAGCTGGCTGATAGGAAAGTTTTCGACGGCTCGCTGCGTTTGCGGGCCATAGAGCGCGTCCTCCGGCACCTCCATCTCGCCCATCGTGTCTCGCTCAATTCGATGCATGTGGTTCCTCCGCTCTTACGGTCGCACATGTGGAAACGCTCAGGTTCCTGCTTTCTGAAGCTCGAAATAGAAGGTTGCGCCCGTGCCGAGAGCTCCCTCGGCCCACATCCGTCCTCCGTGTCGCTTCACGATCCGCTGACAGATGGCAAGGCCCAGACCGGTTCCCGGATAGGCGTCCTTATGAAGACGCTTGAACAGACCAAAGATGCGATCTGCATACTTCGGCTCAAAGCCGATACCGTTGTCGCAGACAGAAACTATCCAGTGATCCCGCTCCTCACGTGCACTGATATGGATCTCCGGATTGCGTTCCGGGTGCCTGTACTTCAAGGAGTTCGAGAGCAGATTTTGGAAGACGTGAGTCAATTGAGCGGTATCGCCGCGCACCTCTGGAAGTCCTTCCCACGTCACTTTTGCATTGCTCTCCTCAATGCGAGCGTGCAGCGATAGCAGCGCTTGCTGCAGCACCTCGGAGAGCTTCGTCGTGGTCGTCAACCATTCATCTGTATGGATTGCCCGTGAGTACGAAAGAAGGTCGCGGATGAGTGCCTCCATCCGTGTTACGCCACGATGTATGAATTCTGCATAGTCGACCGCTTCCGGAGTTTGGACCGGCGCAGACCGCAGCAGGAGCTGCGTGTAGATGTTGACCATCCGCAACGGCTCTTGAAGGTCGTGGCTCGAGACGAATGCAAACTCTTCCAGTTCTGAATTTGCTCGGCGCAAAGCCTCTTCGGCACGCTTGGCATCGTGTATGTCTGTGGAGGTGCCAAACCATTGAACGATGCTCCCGTTAGCGTCGTGCACAGGCAGCGCGCGTGCCATAAACCATCGGTACGTCCCGTCTGCCCGGCGATACCGGCATTCCGCTTCGTACGGGATCCGCTCGGTCCGGGCGCGTGCCCACGCATGGAGCGTCCGTTCGAGATCGTCTGGATGAAGTACCGCTGACCATCTACCATCAGCGCATTCTTGAGGCGTGAGCCCTGTATAGACAAACCAACGGTCGTTGAAGTATGTGATCGAGCCATCTGGTTGCGACACCCAGACGAATGCGGGAACAGCGTCGGCCAGTTGGCGAAAGCGGGCTTCGCTTTCACGAAGGGCCTCTTCCATTTCTTTGCGCTCGGTGATGTCGATCACGGATCCCACATACCCATGGAACGTCCCGTCCGGGCCGAAACGCGGCAATGCACTGTCGATTGCCCATCGATACTGGCCGTCCGTTCTCCGCAACCGATACTCAACACGGAACGGCGCTTTTCTGCCGTTAGCGTCAAGGAACTGACGTTCGGCTTCATCGCGGTCTTCAGGGTGTGTCGCATTCAACCAACCCATACCCAGACCTTCGTTGCCAAACTGTCCGGTGAACTCCATCCAGTGACGGTTAAGGTACGTGCAGTAACCTTCAGCGTCAGTCACCCACACCATCACTGGTGAATTATCAGCCAGGTTGCGGAATCGAGCCTCGCTCTCCCTGACCGCTGCTTCCGCCCGAGCCCGTTCCGTGAGGTCATCGGCCGCACTCATCAGCAAGCGACGGCCATCGGGCAACCGCCCCAGCCGAACCACTCGCAAATCCCAAATCCGAATGGAGCCTGATTTGGTAAGTACACGCACCTCGCCGAGCCGGAACTCCGATGAGTGCGAGAGTTCCGAATCAATCAGGCTCTCAATCTCTTCGTATCGATCCGGAAGAGCACGCCGCATCCACGCCTGATGCGTCTCTAACTCATCGTCACGATACTCGGTGAGATCCGTCCATGACCGGCTTAGCGCAATGATCTCGCCATCAGACGTATGGAGCATCAGCGGAAAGGGCGAACCGGCGACGGCTGCCCGGAACTGACGTTCGCTTTCTCGCAGTTCTCTCCCGATCCGAGCACGCTCCATTGACTCCCAGCAGCGGCTGGCCACAGCCTGCACCAACTCCACTTCATTCGGCGTCCAAGCTCGCGGCTTCGCGTGGTGAACAGCCATCGTGGCCGCCAAGCGTCCGGCCTTGAACAGCGGTACCCAGATGGCAGCGCGAATGTGAGTCGCTTCGTGGCTCTCGCGAACATCGACAAACCGCGGATCCGTCAAAACATCGCTGACCACGCACGGTCGGTCGACGAGCATTGAGCGACTAAACTCCGCTCCGAATTGCGATAACCCATAGCGTCCGACGATGCTGGGAACGTCCTTGCAGTAATTGCCGACGATGGTGTACGTTTCCTGATCGCTCTCCACCTCGGCATAGCAGCACCGGTTCACTTGCAAATGCTCGCCGAGCCGTCGCGCCGCCACTTCCGTGATGTTTGCTGCGTTGGACAACGACCTGACGGCATCATCCAGGCCAACCAGAAAGTTATCGCGACGCTCAATCCATTTGCGTTCAGTGGTGTCGTGGGCCAGGGCAACTATGCCGCAGACGGTGCCATCCTCGCCGTAATTTGGCGTGTAGGAGAATTCGATTTCGCGTAATGCTCCGTCGTGCCGCACCAGCCGGCCATCAAAGGAGAGCCTCTCCCCAGCAAAGGCTCTCGCAAGGAAGCTGCGGATCTGGGAGTAGTAGGCGTCCCCCACAACCTCCCTGACGGGTTTACCGATGATCTCATCGCGCCGCCGATTGAGAAACTGTTCGTAGGCACGGTTCACACGCAAATACCGCTCGTCGGCTCCCAGGTAGGAGACCATCACAGGCATGCTGTCGGTAATGAGGGCCAATTCAGCTTCACGTTCCCGCAGTGCCGCCTCACTGATGCGTTGCGCTGTGATGTCCCTTTGCGTCCCCCACACGCGAAGCAGATGTCCCTCTTCAACGATCCCCACAAGGCTGTTGGAGAAAATGCGCCGCTGCCCATCCACTGCATACTCGTGCGACTCCGCATCAGTCAGGCGATAGCCGCTCGTGATGAAATCCGTCAGATATGCAATGTTCCTGGGATCGGAGGGAGCAAGCATGTTCTCCAGCGATGCACCCTCAAGCTCAGCTGCGGCCGAATAGCCGTACATGCGAGCCATCGCGTCGTTGCACTCCGCCAGGTAGGCATCTCGATAGGCTCTCTCCAGCTGCTCCTTTACCGGCAGTGAGATGGGCAGCGGCTCTCGTAACTCGAATCGATAAATGCCCTCCGAACTCTGGGCTACAAAGGCCCGGTAACGCTCTTCGCTCGCTCGGAGCTCCGCGGTACGCTCGCGGACTTTCGCTTCCAGACGCTCTGTTGTCTCTTTCCGTTCGGTGATGTCGTGCATTGCAACGACAGCGCCGATCAGTTCGCCATCCGGCGTTCGCATTGCACGGCCGCTGGCGAGGAAGGCCCTTCTTTGGCCGGATCGGTCCGCGACCACCATCTCGGCGTCGCGCACCTCTCCTTCGCGCAAAGCTCGATTCAGCGGCACCTGTTCGGCGCTCAGCCGAGTCACACCATCCGATCGGAACAGATCGTATTTCTCGGCCCAATGTTCGGCACCGATGGCTTCTTGTGGAGTGCCGTGGATCTCTCGAGTTGCGCGGTTGAACAGCGTTAACGTGCCTTGAGCATCACAGGCAACCACCCCGGCTTCGATGTTGTCGAGCACCGCACGAAGCAGAGCCCGTTCCTTCTCAATCGTGGCGGCCAGCGCTCGATTCTCCGCATCTCTCCGGGCAAGCTCGGCGAATACCGAGACCTTGGATCGGAGCATGTCCGGGACCACTGGCTTCGAAAGAAAATCAACCGCTCCCAATCGGTAGGCGCGAGCAACAGCCTCGTTTGCGTCATGACCGGTCAGGAATATGATCGGAGTATTTCGAAGGATTTCGCGACTTCGAAGAAGCTCAGCCAGCTCTAGCCCGCTGATGCCGGGTAGTTGCACGTCGAGCAGAATACATGCGAAGTCAGCGGTCAGCGCCTTTCGAAGAGCCTCTTCGCCAGACGGTACGCAGATCACTTCATCAGCAAGCTCGCTGAGCAGCGCTGTTAATGCCGTGCGGGTCTTCTCATTGTCGTCGACAATCAGAAGCCTGACGCCGGCTCGCACCGGAGAGAGTTTCGCGGATGATGCTTCGCTCATTCTGCCTTCAACCGCGCGAGAGACGATCTCCTACCTGCCCGCCTCGAAACGAAGGCGGGAAATCAGGCAGCCTCCGAAGGTCGCAGGCTGATCGGTACTCGAGGTTCAAAACTAGTGTAAGTCAGTCCTCAACTTACTCGAGTTTCACGCGGCGACAACCCAGGGCTCTTGATTTCGAGCCCTCGGGTTACCGTTAGCCCGCACTTAGGGTGCGGCAGGAGCTGTACCCGAGCCTGCGGCAGTCGGTTGGGTCGCCGCGGTCAGGCGGTTCGTGCCATTTTCAACGAGCAGGGCGCGCGCGAAGTCCTGGTCGGGAGAACGTTGAGTAAGCGTGCGCACGTGGTACCACTCGCATTGCGTACGGTCGCGATTGATGTCGAGAATCGCGTAGCCTCTCCGGAACAAATCCACGTATTTCACATGCGGATGCGTTGCGCCGATGATAGTCTGCAGTTGCGCGGCTTGCGCAGCATCGTCGATACCTGGCGAGGTGACCGCGGGTGTCACGAACTCGACCGCCTGAGGCGTGTTTTGCGTGGGCGAGAACGGGTTCACTGAAATCTCATTGCCCCACGAAGAGTGGATGTCGCCCGTCAGCACGACCACATTGTCCACCTGGTTCGCGCCCAAGTACCCGAGCAGTCGTGCGCGACTCGCTTGGTAGCCGTCCCATTGATCCGGGTTGAACACCGAGTTGCTACCGTCGGGGTTGAGGAGCTGACCCATCATCACCTGCTGGCCGAGAATCCTCCAACGAGTGCCCCGGCTCTTCGAAACGTTGAGCTGCTGATACAGCCACTGCTCCTGCTCCACCCCGAGCAGCGACCGGCTTGGGTCTGCAAGCGCTGGGCTGTTGTTCGCCACCTGTGCGTCGCGCCCGGAGAGGCGCGTGTCGAGCATGATCAGGTCCACCAGATTGCCGAAGCGGAACGTTCGATAGATTTCGGTTCCCTGAAAGGGTTGCTCACGCACCGGCATCCACTCGAACCAGGCCTGGATTGAAACCGCTCTTCGTACCGACCAGTCGCCTTCCGTCGCGGGCTGATGATTCTCAGCTCCATCGCGATACGAGTTGTTGGTGGACTCGTGGTCGTCCCACACGATGATGAATGGATGCTGGCGGTGAACCTCCTGCAGATCCGGGTCCGTGCGATATTGCGCGTGGCGCATGCGATAGTCTTCCAACGCGACGATTTCTTTGTTCGGACTCGGAACGCGATTGATGGCCGTGCCATCGCCGAATTCGGTGTTGCCGTACTCGTAGATGTAGTCGCCCAGGTGCAGCACAGCATCCAGATCCAACCGGCTCGCGACGGCGCGATAAGCGTTGAAGAACCCGTATGGGTAATTCGAGCAGGAAAGGAATGCAAGGCGCAGACGATCAACCTGTCCGGCAGGCAGGGTCTTGGTGCGTCCGATTGGTGACGCCGAGCCACGGTAATTGAAGCGGTAATAGTAGGTGGTTCCGGGATCGAGTCGCGTGACGTCCACCTTCACTGTGTAATCGAAGAAGCTGTTCGTGTACGTCATGCCGCGCTGCAGCACGCGATTGAATGCCGGGTCGGCCGCGATGCTCCATTCGACTGCAAGCAGTTCTTCGTCCGCGGGCGGAGTGATTCGAGTCCAGATGATGACCCGATTCACGAGGGGATCGCCGCTAGCTACGCCGTGGCGAAATACGGTCGGGTTCTGGGCGTCGGCCCGCCGGCTTATGGAGGTTGCGAGAGCGGCAGCGGATATGGCCGAAGCAAAATGTCGTCGCGAGATGGACATAGGTTGGATGACAGCAACTCTCCCAAAGCATTCCTTCAAGAGAATCAACAGCGCATTGCAATTGGGTGAGAAATTCTTGGCTACAATCCCGTGTGCCACTAAGCGAGGATCTCGAGAAAGCGCGTCACCGAATCGATGCCCCGGTAGAAGTTCGAGAGGTTGAGCTTCTCGTTCGGTGCATGCAGATTGTCGTCCGGCAGTCCGAATCCCATCAACACACTCGGAATCCCGAGGCATTGCTGAAAGAGCCCGACGATGGGTATCGAGCCACCACAGCGAATGTAAACGGTCGGACGCCCAAACACCTCTTCCATCGCTTGAGCCGCCGCGCGCATGAACTGATTCTCGACAGGCACCAGGCTCGGGGCGGCGCTCTGGATCTCTACGAAGTCGGCCGTGGCACCGGGAGGCGTCAGTTTTCGAACCGCTGCTCGAACTTGGGCGACTACTTCCGCGGGCCGCTGGTCAGGTACCAGGCGCATGCTCACTTTGGCCACAGCACGCGCGGGAATCACCGTCTTCGCTCCTTCCCCAACGAACCCACCGCGGATGCCGTGAACCTCGAAAGTCGGCCGGCAAAACATTCTTTCTAGAGCGCTAAATGCCTTTTCTCCAGTAAGTTGCGAGGATTTGGCTTCGTTTCGGCAAAAAGCCTCCTCATCGAACGGAAGCTCAGCCCATGCCTGCTTTTCAGCCTGGCTCGGCCGCGCCACCGAGTCATAGAAACCCGGGATCCGGATCACCCCTTCCCGATCCTTGAGGCCGCAGATGATCTCGCAAACCGCCTGGAGCGCGTTCGGTGCCACACCACCGAAAGTCCCGGAGTGCAGGTCGTGCGCGGCCGTCTCGACCTGTATTTCGCCATAAACGATGCCGCGAAGGCCGGTCATCAACGTCGGCGTCTCGGGCGCAAACATCTCTGTGTCCGAGATCACAGCAACGTCTGAAGCAAGGTCTGCAGCATGCGCTCGAACATACGCTCCGATGTGACGACCGTTGGTCTCTTCTTCGCCTTCGATCAGGAATCGCACGTTCACCGGCAGTCGCCCGTCTCGCCCCATAAGCCTCTCGACAGCCTTGATCAAAACGAGCGTGAGGCCCTTATCGTCCGCGGCGCCTCGAGCGTAGATGTTGCCATTTGCCAGACGAGGCTCGAACGGTGGCGATAGCCATTCCTCGAGCGGCTCCGGAGGCTGCACATCATAGTGTCCATAGAAGAGCAGTGTCGGCTTACCCGGAGCCCCGAGCCACTCACCGTAGACCAACGGGTGTCCGTCGCCCTCGATGAGCCGCACCCCATTAAGGCCTGCGCCTTCGAGCTGCTTCGCTGCAAAGCTCGCGGCCTCGTACATATGCTGCCTGTGCTCAGGCTCTGTGCTGATGCTCGGGATGCGGAGGAACTCCTTCAGCTCTTCGAGGTACCGCTCTTGATCAGTCATGTCGCTTCTGATTGTAGAAAGCGTGTCAAGCTTGGGTTGGACACTATGGCTACAAATCGGCTTGCTCGCGAGAAGAGCCCCTACCTGCTTCAGCACGCAAACAACCCGGTGGATTGGTACCCGTGGGGAGAAGAAGCCTTCGAAAAAGCGCGGCGGGAGGACAAGCCCATCTTCCTGTCTATCGGTTACTCGACGTGTCATTGGTGCCACGTCATGGAGCACGAGTCTTTCGAGTCGCCCGAAATAGCCGAGGTTCTCAATCGCAATTTCGTGCCGATCAAGGTCGATCGCGAAGAGAGGCCCGATGTCGACCGCCTCTACATGACCTTTGTGCAAGCGAGCACAGGTAGCGGCGGCTGGCCGATGTCTGTGTGGCTGACGCCCGAGCTCAAGCCTTTCTTCGGCGGCACTTACTTCCCGCCCGACAACCGTTACGGTCGACCCGGCTTCCGCCACGTTCTCGAGTCGCTCGCCGGATCGTGGGCCAGCGAGCGCGATCGTATGGTGGACTCGGGCAATCAGGTTCTGCAGCAGCTCGAGCAAATGTCGCGCGTGGCTGCCCGCGGCAAACGTTCGCTCGACAAGGGACTGCTCGACTCGGCCTACTTCCCCTTTCGTCGATCGTACGATGCAACCTACGGCGGCTTCGGAGGCGCGCCGAAGTTTCCAAGGCCCTCCGCGTTTAACTTCCTGCTGCGTTACGGCCATTTGCGGGACAACGACGAAGCCATCGAGATGGTGATCCACACGCTTCGTTCGATGGCACGCGGAGGCATGAACGATCAGCTTGCAGGGGGCTTCCATCGTTACTCAGTGGACCAGCGCTGGTTCGTACCCCACTTCGAGAAGATGCTCTATGATCAGGCGCAGCTTGCCGTCTCCTACCTCGAGGCATTCCAGATCTCGGGCGACGAGTCTTTGAGTGCAACCGCGAGACGAACGCTCGATTACGTCGTTCGAGACATGACCGATGCTGAGGGAGGCTTCTACTCCGCCGAGGATGCCGACAGCGTTATCGATCCATCGAATCCTCGCGAGAAAGGCGAGGGCGCGTTCTACATCTGGAGCGCGGCAGAGCTTCGGGATCTCCTCGGCACGCCGACAGCCGACATCTTTGCTTATCGATTCGGAGTCGAGGAGAACGGGAACGTCAAGCCGCACGAGGATCCTCACGGCGAGTTCACAGGCAAGAACATTCTCTTCGAGCAGCACACCATAGCCGAGACCGCTGAGCGCTTCAACTTACCAGAGCCTGATGTGAAGAGCTTATTTGCAGACGCTGAGGCGAAGCTCATGGACGCTCGCTCGGGGCGCATCCGTCCGCACCTCGACGACAAGATTCTCACGTCCTGGAACGCGCTGATGATATCGGCGTTCGCGCTTGGAGCGCGCGTCCTGGAAGAGCCGAAGTACCTGGAGGCTGCGCGCCGAGCGGTTCAATTCCTGCGTCGGGCCATGTATCGCGATGGCAAGCTGCTGAGGAGATTCCGCGAGGGAGATGCCGCGATCGAGGGCTTCCTGGATGACTACGCTTTCCTCGTCAAGGCTCTCTTGGATATGTACCAGGCCGACTTCGATCCCGCTCACCTGAAGCTAGCCATCGAGCTTTCAGAATCCATGATCGAGCGCTTTGGAGACCCTGTCGGTGGGGGCTTCTTCAGCAGTGTTGAAGGTGATCCGAGTCTCGTGCTGCGGATGAAAGAAGACTACGACGGAGCTGAGCCGTCCGGCAATTCGATCGCCGTGTTGAACCTCATCCGGCTCCACGAATTGACTGGTGAGGAGCGCTATCGCGAGCTGGCCGACCACACCCTACAAGCGTTCGCGACACGGTTACACGAAGGCGCATCTGGCGTGCCTCAGATGCTGGTGGGTCTTTTGGCCTATCAGACGCCGCCGCGGCAAATCATATTGGCCGGCCCAAGCGATGAGGCGTTTTTGCACCAATTGAATCAGCGCTTCCTCCCACGGCACACGGTAATTTCTCTGGAGCAGGATGAGGTTCGTCAGCTACTCCAGCGTGGTCACCCGGAACTTGCCGAAATGCGAGCAATTGAAGGCGAGACGACGGCGTACGTTTGCGAGAACTTCGCCTGCCAGTTGCCCACAACAGACGTCCAAAAATTCGCCGAATTGCTTTCTTAGCGATTGCTAGCATGGAGTCATGAATCCCCAAACCGCAGCACAGGAACGAGTCGGTGCGACTACGCTTCAAGGAAATCCCATGACACTCGTGGGACCCGAGTTGAAGCCTGGCGATAAAGCTCCCGACTTCGAGGCCACGGACTCGAGTTTGCAGCCGATCAATCTGAGCAAGACGGGTAACAAGATTCGAATCTTCAGCGTGGTT
>DASQVJ010000363.1:0-5151 GCA_035640835.1 Bryobacteraceae bacterium | reverse complement strand
CTGGAATTTGGACTCTGCGCTGGGTTGAGTGTTTCGTTTGTGGGCTTAGTGTTTCGGAGTAACTGTGATGGTGTGAGGTCTAAGAATTTGGCGTAAGACGCGGACGTTGGATAGGGGAAGGCGTAAGAATTTTCTAGTTACCCCGTACCGTGACGAGTCGGAGTTGTCCTGTACCGAACGCCCTATTGAGCGGGCGCACCGGTAGCCGCATCATAGCCTTACCAATCAAGTGGAGGCGGCTCAATGAACTTCTCGACAAATTTGCGCAGGCTTTTAACTTTTTCACTAGTATTTGCCCTGCTAACCCCAACTCTTTTGGGAGATAGTGCCGTTATCGGTACGTCCAATGAGAAAACCCTGATCGAATTACCAAAACGGGAATCCCGTACATCCAAGCTCTGGAAGTGGAGCGTCGCCGCCCTGATCGCCGGATCGGCTGCCGATGTCGCAACCTCTTGGGGTCGCATGGAGGCGAACCCGGCGCTGCGTGGGCCAGGCGGCCGCTTCTCCACTCGCGGGTTACTCATCAAGACCTCGCTGGTTGGTGGTGTGCTCGCCGCTCAAACGATGTTCGTTCGCAACGGTCAAGGGTCGAGGGCGGCGGCGTTCACAAACTTCGCTTTAGCAGGCGCTCTCGCTGGTGTTGCCGCTTACAACAGCAGCAACGGGTCGAAGCGGGTCACACCGTCTTACTTGCAACCTCGGTAGTCGAATTCGCCTAACGTCAGCTTTCGGAGGACGACCGGTCACCACCCGGTATCGGCAAACGATACTGGGATGGTGACCGGTTCTGTTTTGCAGCAAGAGACTCTGGGCGAGGAGATCCGCAAAGTCCTCACGATTGCCATACCTGTCGTTCTTGCAGAACTGGGCTGGATGGGAATGGGTATTGTCGACACCATTATGGTCGGCCAGCTTGGCGCGCGGGCGATCGCGGCGGTTGCCCTGGGCAACATCCTGTTCTACTCCGTGGCGATTTGCGGGATGAGCGTGCTGCTCGGCATGGACACGCTCGTATCGCAGGCGTTTGGAGCCGGTGAGCGTGACGACACCCGCAAGAGCTTGTGGCATGGGCTGGTCCTCGCGGCGCTGCTGCTTCCGTTGGTGACAGGCATCATTCTCGTCCTTGTCGGCGCGATGGATTTCGTGGACGTCAATCGGGAGGTTCTCACCGACGCTCGTCCATATGTCCGTTTGCTGCTGCTCGGCCTGGCTCCGCTGCTCGTATACGCGGCTCTGCGGCGCTATCTCCAGGGCCTGGGCGTGGTGCGACCGGTGATGTTTGCGCTGGTCAGTGCCAACATCGTGAACGTCGGCCTGAACTGGGTCTTCATCTACGGACACCTTGGCGTACCTGCGATGGGCATCGAGGGCTCGGCGATTGCCACCTTTGTCAGCCGGGTGTACATGGCGCTCGTTCTGGTGGCTGCTGTGCTGCTGCTCGAGTCGCCAAAGGCACAGGGCGAGGGCCGCTGGCGTATCTTCCTGCCTGAGCTTCGGCGATACGATCCGGCACGCTTGCGACAACTCCTCGCGTTAGGCTTGCCGGCGGCCGGGCAGGTCTCTTTAGAGGTCGGGGTGTTTGCTCTCGTCACGGTGCTCGCTGCCAAGTTCTCCACCGTCACTCTGGCCGCACACGAGATCGTGTTGAATACGGTGAGCAACACCTTCATGGTTCCGCTTGGCGTCTCGGCCGCGGCTTCGGTCACTGTCGGACATGCCATCGGGAGGAACGACAAAGAAGAGGCCCGACGGGTCGGATTCATCTGCCTGGCCCTAGGCGGCGGTTTCATGTCGCTCGCCGCGCTTAGTTTCTATGTCGTACCGGAGCGGATCCTCGGCATTTACACACGAGATCTCGACGTGATTCGAGCCGGTCTGCCGATTTTATTCGTCTGCGCGTGGTTCCAGCTCTTCGACGGTCTGCAATCGGTCGCGACAGGAGCACTGCGAGGTCTGGGTGATACCCGAACGCCGATGCTCGTGAACCTTGTGGGCTACTGGATGCTGGGCTTGCCGATCGCCTGCATACTGGCATTCCCGCTGCGCTGGGGAGTCGTCGGGCTTTGGATCGGCCTTTCGATCGGACTGATCCTGGTCGGGTCATCCTTGCTCTGGTTCTGGCACAGGAGATCCCGCGTTCACTGAGCTTCGCCGAGCCGTTCCCGATAAGCTTTTCGCGCCTGCTCATAAGCCTGCAGAGCTTCCACGCGCTCGGCAGGTCGAATCAACTCGCGCTTGCGTTCCCAGCAGACGTCGACCGCACGCAAGCACCATTCGAGGCTGCGCTTCTCGCGGATCGGGCGGCCCGCGACGGTGACGAAAATCGGGTTGGTGTGGGAGGACGGCAGGATGCGCACCGCGAGCCAGCTCGAGCGGTCGACCTTGGGCCGGAATGTCAAGGTCTGAACTTTGCCATCAGCTTCGATCTCGGCTCGGTCGATGACTTCACCATTCGCGATGAGCTCGACGGGAACTCGGCGGGTGTCGCCGATGCGCGCTCGCTCGAGGTGCCAATAAGGCTTCTGGTCGAGCTGCTTGCTGCGAATCTCCTGGTTCGGAGTCTCGGTGAGATAAGCGGCCGCCTTCACTTGGACACGCACTTCGCCACCTGAAGGCATTGCGACTTCGCTCGAGCCGTCGCCCATGCGCACGCCGTTCACTTCGAAATCGATCAGGTGGCTCAAGCCATCAGACACGTAGTTCGCGCCTGCGCGAATGCCTTCAGCCCACGACCGATAGCTCAGATCCTTTTGGCGGACGTAGCTGCGGCCCAAGCCGACCCTCTCGTCGTAGATGCATGGGAAGTCGGTTTCACCGCTGATGCGTGCGCGATACCCGGCATTCAGCGTGTGATACCAGATGTTGAGCTCCCACGGATACGGTGTGTCGACGGTGGAAATGAAATCGATGAGACCGTGTGTCACGGAAGTGATGTACTCGTTGGCGCCGATCCCGTCGAAGGGCGGCATCTCGTAGCTAAAGACGCGATTGTCCTTGAGCAGAAGGCCCCAGCCGGAGTGCGCATAACCCGTGATCGCATCCTGCTTCTTCGCCCAGCGCAGGACAGGGATTCCGTAACTCGGCCAGTCCTCGATCCGGCGCGTCCCCGGATAATCCTGCTCCTTCAAATTGAGCAGGACCAGGTGCCCGGTATGGCTCGATGGAAAACCGGAGACTTCGACGTCGTAGCGCATCAGGTGATTCGTCTGGGAGAGCGCGTTGTCCTTGCCCTCGAAAAAGGTTTTCTGGAAGTACCAGCCGGGGCCCCAAGTGAGGACCGAGCCCACCTTCAGATCCTCGCCGAGCAGGTGTCGCATCATGTCCTTGGGATACACGCCCTCGGTCGGCTTTTCGTAGTGCGAGCATCCGGCCGCGTGCACGTGGTGATCACCTGAATAATAGCCGTACTGGGTGGGATCGATCCAGCGCTTCAGACGAAAGGTTAAGGTCAACGGCTGATCGCTCACGCGAATGCGCTCGGATCCAGGAATGTACTCGGGGCCTCGGCTGTAGTCGATTCGATATTCGCCGGGAGGCAACAGCAGCGACTCGCCGTCGGCGCGATATACCTGCGGGTGGAAGAAGAAGTCCGGTGCGAGCCGTTTGGCCATCGATGGATAGACGCGGCCTTCTTTGTCGCGGACCGTGAAGGCTGCTGTCGTCGGTTTGTCATCGGAGTCGAAGACACGCAACGTCACTTTAGCCGCCGGCTTGATGGTGAACAGGATGTCGAGATCGCTGCGAAAGCCGAGGTCTTGCGAGCCTTGGCCTACGTCGAACTGCAGTTTGGCTTCGCGCTTGCCGCCATCGCGGGAGTAGATCTGCAGAATCTTGTACTCCACCTCGAGCCCTGATAGCAGAGGCTTCATGGGCTGCTTGTTGAAGACCTGCAGATCCATCCAACGACGGGGAATCGCATACTCACTGCGATTCGGAATCTGGCCTGCGTTCGGGCTGTCGATGCCGAGCACGGCGGTCAACCCTGCCTGGTTGTGAACCTTGACCAGGAACGTTCGCCATCCCTGTTCCACAAGCTCGGGCTTTGCAGGACCTTGCGTCGCCTTCACGCGGCTTTCCGGATTGATGTCGACGCCTGCGATCGCGTACTTGTCGAGGATCTTCTGAACCTGCTCGGTGGATCGAGGCTGCCCGAGCAGGCGCTTGACCTCGGCCGAGTCAGACGAGCTAAGCAGGGGTTCGCCGACCAGATCGAGAGCATCGATCAACCGCTGCACTTGTGCAGCAAAGGGCTGTTGTTCTACCGGGACAATCGGCAACTCGTCGGCGAGGAGTGCCGCGGAAATCCATAGTAGGGCGAGGAACCGGGCCATCAGTTCATTGAAACAAAAATTTCGGTCAATGGCCTTCCCACGTTGCCGCTGGGTGCGGGGAGCTCGAGAATGGCGGACAGAGTCGGAGCGATGTCGTTCACCCGAATCGGGGTCGTGTAGAGGCCGGCCTTGAACCAACGCCCGAGAAAGATCACGGGCACATTGGTGTCATACGTGAACGGCGAGCCGTGATCGATGCCGTTTGAGCCGAAGGTGTAGTAGGGGTCGGCGATGACGAATAGGTTGGCCGCGCGCGGAGCGTAAAAGCCGTTGCGGACACGTTGGTCGATCGGATCATTGCCCACGCGATTCCTCGCCAGATCGGATTTCGTATAGACCCGGTAGATGTGCTTCATGGATCGAAGCGTCTCGGCTGCGGCGGCTTCGGCTTGCGCCTCGGTAATTTTGGCCTCGCGAATCAGCGCCTGATTCAGATAGAGCGACCGCACACCTTTGCCGTCGACCCACTTGCCTTGAACGCCGAAGCGCTTCGCCAAAGCCGTGTTGACCCGCTCGATAACCTGCTCTTTCGGAATCCTTCCGGCATCCATGCGCAGCGGCAGGATCGCCTCAGGCATCGGACAGATCCCGTGGTCGGACGTGAGGACGATGGCGGTCTCCGAGAGGCCAACTTCCTTGTCGACAAACTTGAGCAGCTTGTCGAGCAGCAGGTCAGTGCGGAGCGTGACGTCGCGAACCTGAGGCGAATCGGGGCCATAGCGATGGCCTACGAGGTCGTTGGACGAAAAGCTCACGGTAAGGATGTCGGTAAAGCCGTCGGCGCCGAGTTCTTCGACGTCGATCACGCGCTCAGTGA
>DASQVJ010000362.1:0-5778 GCA_035640835.1 Bryobacteraceae bacterium | reverse complement strand
TCCAGAGACAAACTGGAGCTGAAGGAGACGATCAGGGAGGTCCTGACCCTTGTCAACGATCAGGCGAAAAGTAACAGCGTGATCATCCGAACACAGTTTGCCGATGACGTTTCGCCTGTTGCAGGCGATCGGGTTCAGCTGCAGCAGGTGGTGCTGAACCTGGTCATGAATGCTATCGAAGCTATGAGCGGTGTAAGTGAGCGGGCACGAGAACTCATCATCACTACGCGGAACATTGCACCGGATCAGGTGGAGGTGACGATTGAAGACTCGGGAGTGGGCATCGATCCTGACAAGATAGACAAAGTCTTCGATTCGTTCTATACAACGAAGTCCAGCGGTATGGGTATGGGACTTTCCATCAGCAGTTCCATTGTTCAGGCCCATGGGGGCCGGCTGTGGGCTACGGCAAAGGACAAAGGCGCGGTCTTCCACTTCAGGCTTCCGGCCAGCAAAGAACAAGAAGTCCCTGCAGAACTAAGGGTAGGCTGACGCAGTTGTCACGCTCGTGTCCTGTCTCGAGAAGAACGAGCGATCATCGCAAAGAAGCAGCCGCAGACTGTGAAGAAAAGCCGGCGCGCAAGCATGCCATGCTCAGGTTCGCAGGTTAGGCAGTGTTACATAGCGCTCGGCCAGCCTGCCGAAAAAATGGCGGAACACGCTTGCTATATCAATCATTCCTGATCTTCGCGGTGCTCTATCTGGCGACGAGTCAGGCCGCATATGCGGCCGGCGAACATGATGGCCTGACGCTTTGGTATCGCCAACCCGCCCGCCAGTGGACCGAGGCTCTTCCCGTGGGTAACGGCCGGCTCGCCGCCATGATATTCGGCGATGTTCGCCGCGAACATCTGCAATTGAACGAGGACACCGTGTGGTCGGGCGAGAAGCGCGATCGCAGCAATCCCCAAGCGCCAAAGGCCGTTTCCGAGATCCGCCGATTGCTGCAGGAGGGACACCCCGCCGAAGCACAACGGCTGGCCGATCGAACGATGATCAGTATTCCTCGAGCGCTGCCTGTATATCAGACGCTTGGAGACCTGTGGCTCGAAATGCAGGGCGAAGCCGACCCGGGGAGTTATCGGCGCGACCTCGATCTGGACACCGGCATCGCGTCCGTCCGATACACGGCCAACGGCGTCCACTATGTCCGCGAGGTATTTGCCTCCGCGCCCGGCCGTAGCATCGTCGTGCGCCTCAGCGCTGATAAGCCGGGCAGCATCTCATTCCGCGCGACGATGAGCCGGCCCGCTGACGCGAAGACGCAAGCGCGCTCGGGAAGGCTGATCATGACGGGCCAAGCCTTGCCCAAGGATGCGCCGGGAGAGCGGGAGACGGGAGTTCGGTTCCGAGCGGAGGTGAGTGTACGAAGGACCGGCGGGCTCGTGGAAGCGGCGGGCGATCACATCGCCGTGACCGGAGCAGACCGCGTCACGCTGACCATCGTCGCCGCGACCGATTATCGGGAAATCGATCTTGCCCGGGCGTGCGAACGAGATCTAGCCGCCGCCGCGCGACCGTATGACACGTTGCGCAGAGAGCACGTTGCCGATCACCAGCGCTTTTTCCGGCGCATGAAGCTTGAGTTGCCAATGGATCCCGCGGCACGCGCCCTACCCACCGACGAGCGGCTTAAGCGCGTGCAGGATGGCGGTACGGACGAGGACCTGTTGGCTCTCTATTTCCAGTACGGAAGGTATCTGCTGATCGCGAGCAGCCGGCCGGGAAGCATGGCGTCGAATCTCCAGGGCAAATGGAACGACAGTCTCACTCCGGCGTGGGGCAGCAAGTACACGATCAATATCAACACCGAAATGAACTACTGGCCGGCGGAGACCTGCAACCTGTCGGAATTGCATGACCCGCTGTTCGACTTGATCGAAAAGGGTCGCGAGAACGGCCGGCAAGTGGCGCGGTTCTACTATGGGGCCGGCGGCTTCGTCCTGCATCACAACACCGACCTGTGGGGCGACGCCGTTCCGATCGACGGCGCGCGGTGGGGTGTCTGGCCGATGGGCGCGGCCTGGCTGTCGCTTCACTTGGCCGACCATTACGACTTCACGCGCGACCGCAAATTCCTCTCCGGCCGCGCTTACCCGGTGATGAAAGAGGTCGCGCAGTTTTTTCTCGATTACCTCGTTCCCGACGGCAAAGGGCGTCTGGTGACCGGACCCTCGACTTCGCCCGAGAACGAGTACCGACTCCCTTCAGGGGAGCAGGCGGTCCTTTGCATGGGTCCGACAATGGACACGGAGATCCTGCGCGCGCTGTTCAGCCGGGTCATCGAGGCGAGCGAAGCTCTCGGTGTCGATCCGGCGTTTCGCACAAAGGTCGCCGCCGCGCTCGAGAAACTCATCCCCCTCCGTATCGGTCGATTCGGCCAAATCCAGGAATGGCTGGAAGATTACCAGGAGGTCGAGCCCGGTCACCGGCACATCTCGCAATTGTTCGCGCTGTTTCCGGGCTGGCAGATCACACCTCGAACAACACCGGGCTTGGCGCGTGCCGCGCGGGCTACCATCCAGCGCCGGCTCTCCGAGGGCGGCGGGCACACGGGCTGGAGCCGCGCCTGGATCATCAACTTCTGGACCCGTCTCGCCGATGCTGAGCAGGCGTACGACAACTTGGTCGCGCTGCTGCGCAAATCCACGCTGCCGAACCTGTTCGACAACCACCCGCCGTTTCAAATCGACGGGAATTTCGGCGCGACCGCCGCGATTGCCGAGATGCTGCTCCAAAGCCACGCCGGCGAGATCGAGTTCTTGCCGGCGCTGCCACAAGCCTGGGCACATGGACAAGTAAACGGGCTTCGCGCACGCGGAGGGCTCGAGGTCGACCTCGCCTGGAGTGGCGGTCTGCCGGCGACCGCGACTCTAAGACCGTCAGTTGACGGTGCGCATACACTGCGCGTACCTGCCGGCGTCCGAATTAGGACCGTCACAGATGGTCGCGTAGCGGTCCGCTCGACGGCGCCGCTGACAGTCAAAGCCGGACATGCGTATACAATCGAGTTCGAACGACCCTAGAACAGCGCGCATTTCGCGAGATAATTCGTTCCAGTTGCCCGCGCCAATGCTGGCGGCCTTTCACAGGAGCCGAAAAATTCCTCCAAAAAAGTTGGCCACGGATGCATACTGATAAGCACGGATTAAAAACAATAGTCTTATCCGTGTTTATCCGTGTTCATCCGTGGCTAAATTAGCTTTGATCTCACCAAGACAATTGACCCAGGTTCACTGCGGGGCGCTGGGCTGGCGTTCCGCGGGCTGGGACCAAACCAACTGCCGATTGCTGCCCGCTCACGGGAAGCCTTACTGGCCGCCACATCCTGTGAGGCGTACCAGGTTGAGCGGCTCAATCCTGACGATGTGCTGGTCTTGCGCGAGGGAACGAACGGTGCTATTTGTTTGTGCGGCCTGAGTATCCCAGGTATCGCGAGGTCGCACGACTTCGCTTCGGGGGTATTCCCGCTGAGTACGACGTGGACCACGTACAGCCGCGCGGCCTCGCCGTGATGCTCGGTTACAGGTACACATTACTGGCGCTCGTGCCGCGGCGGATAAATCGGCTGCACGGGCAGTATGAACGCAAACAAGCGCTGTCCGCAACAGATGTTCCCGACGTCTGCGTTGCGGACCTGCGAATCATCGACAAGGTCCTGCGGTTTAACTCCAAAACGAGACGCGTTCTGACGAGTTGGTCGTACGCCTACCAGCCGAAATTGGCAACCGATCATGGATTGACGCTCAAGCAACAGGGGTTGTGGAACCTCGCACTTGGCCTGTGCGAACCACCACCGAAAGCTTTCACACGACGTCTCCGCAGAGTTGTCAAGACACCGAGCTAAGGGGCCCATAGTCGGAAGTTCCCGGAAAACTGCCAGCGGGCAGTCCCAAAACCGGCCCCGCCACTTCGGCGAATGACCGGAAAGAGAGCGCGGATGGTGAGCCGCTCCTTTCAGAGCCGGACTGTCATCTAAACAGTATGAGTTTCACCAAATCCATATCCGCTGAAGCCGCGGGCTCATTTACGATCGGCAGCGATCTTACCGTCAACCGCCTCGGCTTTGGAGCTATGCGCATCACGGGTCCGGGCATCTGGGGACCTCCCGCCGACAAGGCAGCAGCGCTTGCGACATTGCGGCGGGCCATTGAATTCGGCGTTAACCTTATCGACACAGCCGACTCCTACGGCCCCGGAATTTCCGAACAGTTGATTGCCGAAGCACTACATCCATACCCAGACGGTCTGGTCATCGCGACTAAGGGCGGATTCGAACGCCCTGGACCCGGTCTGTGGACTCTAAACGGCAGCCCTAAACACCTCGTTGAAGCGATCGAGGGGAGCCTCAAGCGTCTGCGGCTCGACCGCATCGACATCTATCAATTCCATATTCCTGACAACAAGACCTCGTTCGAGGAGTCAGTAGAAGCGCTAGCCGAGCTGCGCGAGCAGGGCAAGATCCGCCATGTCGGGCTGTCCAACGTGAATCGCGAATACGTTGAGCGTGCCCGGAAAATCGTGCCTGTCGTCGCGGTGCAGAACCGGTACGGTGTTACCGACCGGGAGTCCGACTACATTATTGATTATTGCGAAAAGAACAGCATTGCCTTCCTTCCATGGGCGCCACTTGGACAAGGAGCAAAAGCCAATGGCGTTGTTGAGACAGTTGCGAGGGAACTCAAGGCAACTCCACTGCAAGTCGCTCTGGCCTGGTTGCTCAGGAGGTCTCGTGTGGTTCTCCCCATTCCGGGTACTTCATCCGTCTCTCACCTCGAGGAAAATATTGCTGCGGCTGGGCTTGAATTGGGACAGGCGGCATACAACGAGCTTTCCGCTATCAGCCATCCGGTCGCGAGCGTTCGCGGTTAAGAGCGGCACGCCGAGATCTGTCGGTCCCGGCGCGGATCGGAATAATAGATCACAAATGGCCAGGCACCGCGGATCTGTTGCTATTGCGATGCGTCTTGAACGGGAGCACGCATGATCTTGCATTCGCGCTAGCCAGTCCGCCAGGAGTGCATACATGCACGCCTTCGTCGTCGGTAAGAGCCGTATGCGTAAACGCGCACGTACGGGATCTGTGCGGAGGGCGGCCAATGATGGTCGTTCCCTACCGCTCCTGGTTTCCGTGATCGCCGTTTTGCAGGGTGAACGCAACTCGCCGAAGGTTAAAGCGTCACGATCAATTTGCAACTGACATCTGCGACATCCGAACCGCTGATTTCATTGAGCCTCCGGTGCCGTTGCAAAAACTTACCCTTGGTGAGACGCGCTCGCTGACGTTGGTCATCTTTGTCATTGTCTTCGTATTGCGCTCAGCTGAGTTCTTGGGCGAGTCCGATGAGAATTCCTTCAGGCCCGCGAATGTAGCAGAGCCGATAGGTGTCTTTGTACTGGACTACTTCGCCTACGAGCTGCGCGCCCCGCTGGCGGAGCCTTTCAAGCGTCTCGTCGATATCGTCCACGGCAAACATGACGCGTAGGTAGCCGAGAGCGTTAACTGGGGCGTTCCGGTGATCGGCGGCCACAGGAGGCGTGATAAATCGCGAGAGCTCGAGCCGGCCATTGCCGTCCGGCATGCGCATCATGGCAATCTCGACGCGCTGATCGCCCAGTCCCGTGACACGTCCGGCCCATTCTCCTTCGATCGTCGCCCGCCCTTCGAGCTCGAGGCCGAGCTCCCGAAAGAACTCGATCATTGCCGGCAGGTCTTCCACGACGATGCCGACGTTGTCCATGCGGTGAACCGCCATGCGCTCAAATTAGGGCAAACCT
>DASQVJ010000361.1:0-10994 GCA_035640835.1 Bryobacteraceae bacterium | reverse complement strand
TTCATGTGTGTAGCACTGCCATTGCGAAGCAGGCCTGGGGAACGCGGGAACCAGGTAAGGCGAGCCGAGATTTTGGAACGCCGAGCTGGAGATGCTGCGGAGGATAGCTTTGCGCGCCATCTCCTTATGGAAGGCATGATCGTCCTTGCCCGTACCGCTGTTGTTAGGCTCTACAACGAGAAACGTTGGCTGGACCGGTTTAGAGGGCATGACCAGGAAATACGGCCAGTGAAAGCCTTTGGAGGGATCGGCCGGAATCTCCTGGACCGGCTCAGCTGGAAACAAGCGAAGCGTAAACAGCAGAGCAACGAGCAGCATCATTATGCAGAAGACGAGCAAACGAGACGTTGCGTTCAACGAATGCACACCGCAAAGCGTTCACTCCGAGTGTCGGGGGGTGCGCACCTATGCCGCTCCTGACGCTTGACTCGGCACTCGCAGGTTACGGCTGCCACGGCGGAACGATCTCGACGTACCAGTAACCGCCCCAGCCCAACTTCTGATATCGGATCCTTACGACGCTCGCGATCATAACCATGACTAGAAGCGCGAACACCAACAGGCGTAGCCTCGCCATGGGATCGAACGTACCACAAAGTGCCTGGAATGCCGAACATCGTATCCGGTGCGGGCGGCCAGTTCCAGTCCGAACCGGTCAGCGTCGAGTTCGACGCAGGTCTACCGAATCGACCTGAATAGATGACACCAGGTCAGGAGAAGGCGCGAGCGGGACGGCAGCGCCCAAGAATGATCGGCACAAAGCTGACGTGCCGCGATGCGATGGTGCTGAGCTAGCGGTCGCGTGGCTGGTGAAGATCTACTCTGAGCCCTCGCCGGCCAGCATCGTGAAAAAGAAGCGACTTCCCTTTCCCGGCGCGCTCTCAACCCAAATGCGTCCGCCGTGAAGGGCTATCAACCTCTTCGTGATTGCCAGCCCGAGTCCGGCGCCATTCTCTGTGCCCGGAGCGGGCGTTCCGACTTGATGGAATTCGTCAAAAATGGCGTTGTGCTCCTCCTGAGGTATCCCGATGCCCGTATCGCTAACGAGAAAGCGTACCTCGTGCTCGCAGGGGTCGGCAATGATACGTACCTTGCCTCCTGACGGAGTAAATTTCACGGCGTTACTGACAAGGTTATAAAGAATCTGCTCGAAGCGCGTGCGATCGGCGTAGACGCGAAGGGCTGAAGGAACCAAATTCCGCAGGTCGATGCCTTTTCCTTCCGCGAGCGCACCGATAACAGACAGGACGTCTGAGATCGCATCGGCAGCGGAGAACTCTTCATAGAGAAGTTCAACTCTCCCCGCTTCGATTCGCGAGAGGTCAAGGACCTCATTGACCAGAGTGATGAGATGGTCCGCTCCTTTCTTTACGTGCTGGACATAATCACTGTAGATCTCTCCGAGTGGGCCCTCAGTCTCTTCCGCCAACAGATCAGAGAACCCGGCAATCGCGTTTAGCGGCGTTCGCAGCTCGTGACTCATCCGCGCGAGAAATTCGCTCTTCATGCGGCTGATTCTGGCCAGTTCTTCATTGCGTTCGGCAAGCTGTCTGTTGGCTTCCGCCAATTGGGCGGTGCGTTCCCTGATCCTCCGTTCCAGGTCCTGATTCAGCCACCGAACCTCTTCTTCGGCCCGCCTGCGATCTTCAATGTCCGTCAGCACCCCATACCATTTGAGGATTTCCCCGCTTTCGTCGCGCAACGACACGGCGCGGACCAAAAACCAGCGATATCCCCCGTCCGCCGCGCGGTAACGCGCCTCGTCGTGGTACGGCTCGCCAGTCGCCGAGCACAGTCGCCACTTCTCCATATGCCGTTCCAGGTCTTCCGGGTGGACTACGCGTTGCCAACCAGATCCTGCCATGTCCTCAGCAGACAAGCCTGTGTATTCGCGCCAACCGCGGCTCGTGAATACATTGGAGGGGCCCGGCAGAGAAATGAACACCATCGCTGGAACGTTTTCGATGAGATCGCGAAGCTCACGTTCAGTACGACGGGCAGCCTGTTCAGCGCGCTTGCGATCTTCTATGTCGACGACAAACCCGACCCACTTGAGAATATTGCCTTGCTCATCCCGCAGCGGCACGGCATTTTCCAGAAAACAGCGGTATTCGCCGTCAGCGCCACGTAAGAGCACCTCGCCCCCGAAGGGCTCCCCGCTAGCGAGCGCCGCGAGCCACTTCTCCGTATACGGCCCAAGCTCTTCGGGGTGAAGGGTAGGCGCCCAGTCCCATCCCAACGATTGCTCCGGTGGTAACCCGGTGATGTCCTGCCAACGATCACTGAGGAAGTCGACAGAGCCGTCGGGCAGCGCGGTCCACACCATGGCCGGAACGTTTTCGATTACATCGTGAAGCTCTTTTGCGCTGCGCCGCGCAGCCTCTTCGGCGCGCTTTCGGTCTTCTATGTCGGCGACAAAGCCGTACCATTTGAGAATATTGCCTTGCTCATCCCGCAGCGGTGCGCCGCTATCCAGGCACCAGCGATATTCACCGTCTGCAGCGCGACGAAGACGCACCTCATCCTCGAATGGCTGGCCCGTGGCCAAGGACGCACGCCACTTGCGCATATATTCATCGAAGTCTTCGGGGTGAACCGTGGTTCCCCAGTCCCATCCCAACGATTCCTCCAAAGATAAGCCGGTGTACTCCTGCCAACGCTGATTGAAGAAGTCGGCATTGCCGTCGGGCCACGTGCTCCATACCATCACCGGAACCGTTTCGATGACCGCGCTAAGCTCTCGTTCACTTCGCCGGGCAGCGTCTTGAGCACTCTTCTGCTGCGTAATGTCCTCGCAGCTAACGAGCAGGACCGCTCGGTCCTTCAGGAATACGGACTTGGCAGTCTCACGCACCCAAAGCATCGTCCCGTCTTTACGAATCTTTCTGGTTTCCCATGTGATAGCTCGGTCGGGCTGCTCAAAACATTCCTGGAAATGCTTTTGAACGGCGTCCCGGTCGGCCTCATAAAAAACACTCGACATGGGTCGCCCAAGCAGTTCACCGCCGCTGTACCCCAATTGCTCTGCTCCGAAGCCGTTCACCATCACTATGGTTCCCGCGGCATCCACGATGAAGTACATCGTGGGATTCTTCTCAAATGCCGCTCTCCATTGCTCCTCAATTTCCCGGCGAGCCTGCTCAACCCGCTTGCGCTCGGTGATATCGGTGTTCGTCAGGAGGACCGCAATTGGCGCGCCGTTTTCGTCGCGCTGCAAGGACCAACGGCTCGACACGTCCACTGTCGTTCCGTCTCTCGTCTTATGCAAAAGCTCCCCTTGCCAGCGGCCGGTGCGCATCAGCACCTCCTTGATCTCGTCAAGAGGCACCGGGAAGACCGCCTTCAGCAATTCGACGGGGTGGCGGCCGACGGCTTGCTCCGCCGGCCAGCCGTACAACTCCTCGGCGCCACGATTCCAGTACGTGATGTTCCCATTCATGTCACAGACGATCATGGCGTCATGAGTCAGATTCAGAAGATCAGCGTGCCTCCGCAGAGTGTCTTCGGCGCGCTTGCGATCCGTAACATCGCTTATCGCTCCCGTGAAGAACAGATTTTCCGGACTTTCGCTGGCTTCGTAATGAGCCACAAGTTGAACGTATTTGAGACCACCGTCGGGCATTATCAGGCGAAGCTCGGCTGTAAAGGAGGTCCTCTCGGTTGAGGCGCGATCAATGATTTGCCGAAGAAGCGTCCGGTCGTCCGGGTGAGTCCGTGCGATCACCAGGTCCATGGTTGGCTTCGTCGCAGGTTCACAGTCAAATATTCGAAAAGTCTCATCGGACCAGATGAGTTCCCCGCTCGACAGGTCCCAGCCGAAAGCGCCGCTGTGGCTCAAGGGCTGTATCTCTGCCAAATAGGCTTCGCTCCGACGCAACGCCTCCTCAGCCTTCTTGCGTTCGGCTCGTTCTCTGGCTTCCCGCAGCGCACGATGCACCGCTGGAACGAGTCTCGCCAATCGCGTTTTCAGAACATAATCGGTAGCTCCAAGTTTCAGCGCTTCGATTGCTACTTCTTCGCCGAGCGTGCCCGAAACAAAGATGAAAGGCAGATCAGCGCGGTCAGCCAGGACAGTTTTCAATGCGGAAAGGCCGTCGAAGGACGGAACTGCGTAATGCGAGAGAATCACGTCAAGCGACGGATTCTGTAGTGCGGCCAGGAACTCGGCGCGAGTTTGAACGCGGGTTAGTTCACAGACGAAATCCTCTTCCAGGGTCTCTCTGATCAACTCCGCGTCACTGGCGTTCTCCTCCAGCAAGAGGATCCGGAGTGGAGACGCGGCTATCATTTTTTGACGCTCCTGAGCGGTGGTGGATTGAGGGTCGTGCTCGTCCATACAGAATGCGTCCTGGTGTTTGTTGAGTGTTCGCAGTCCTTCTCCGCTGCATCTTGTGCTTTAGAGACTGAGGAACGGATGGAATGGATTCTCGACGCAATGTCTTTCCCCCTCGTCTCCGTGACGGCTTGCGTAAGAAGGACCTGAGGATAGTAACGGGTGTGGCGACGATCGCTCTCGATTCGGCGTCGCACAGCGGCGAATGAAAGAACAATTGCCAGCCCAAGCGCAATTGCGACGCAGACCACCAAAACGGCATAGCGTCGGACCCGAAAACTGGCCCTGTGCGATCGTTGGTTCCGGGACGCCATGCCTCACCTCGACGGCAGACGTGTGGTGATTCCGCGACGCCGGTCATTCTAGCACTTGTTCCGATTGGCGTGGGGCACAGGCAGCGCGAAGCAGCATGCCCCCTCGCGACGCATCGCGCACACGCTTACGTACGAAGATTTGCCTGTTCCGGTCCGTTTTACCCTGAAGCAGTGGGAATGGACCAATGCTTGAACACAGTGACGTCGCTGCCAGGCTTCCAGCACAGGACCTACAACGTGCCAAGGCATTTTATTCAGACAAGCTAGGTTTGAAACCCAGAGAGGAGAGGCCCGGAGGTCTCCGCTACCGATGTGGAGACGGCTGGTTCTCCCTATTTGAATCGGCTGGCGCTCCGTCGGGTACCCACACTCAATTGGGATGGGAGGTTGACGATATTGAGGCAACGGTCGCGGAGCTGCGAGCGCGCGGCGTAGTATTCGAGGAGTACGATCTGCCCGGCCTCAAGACGGTCGGCGGCATTGCGCAAGTGAAGGGAAATTATCCGAGTCGCGGCGGTATCGGCGAAAAGGCGGCGTGGTTCCGAGATAGCGAAGGAAACTTGCTAGGCATTGGTCAGCCAATGCGATAACACCACCGAATCACTACCGGGAGAGTTCGATTAAGCGAACGCCGTCTTTGGAGACGATGCGGGTGATGCGGAGGCCGTGGGCTTGGGCGGGGTTTTGCATTTTGTCGAGGAGTTGTTGCGGGGCGTCGATGCCGGGAACGGGTGCCTGGCGTTGGACGTAGAGGACCACCTTGGATTGGCCGTTGTATACAGCCTGGGATGCTGCGGAGAGTGTCGATGGGTCCCATGGTTCGGGGTTCCAGGGGGAATCGCGGATCAGCAGTAGCTTTCGTGAGCCTTTCTGCAGCTCATACATTCGCGCCGAGCCCGTCTGTTTCAGGAATCGCCAGTTCCAGGTGTGGTGCTGCGCGAAGAATGGGATCAGATTATGTCGGTCGACGTAGACGGCCGTGGCATCAGGGAAGTTTTCGTGGAACGATCGAGCTTGATCTACCCCGGGTGTCTCCGGGGTGTGCAGGTCCCACGTAATCGACTCGGCGAGTGTGGCGGCAGGGATCGCGAGCAGGGCGAGCGCCAGGGGCGTCCGGTATGCCGGCAAACGATCGAGATAGATGCCGATCACAGCCCCTGTCGTAATCGTGAACGCGACTGCGAGGAAGTATTGCTGTCGCATCGCGCCGCCAAAGGGGTATTTGCCTGCGAGTCCGGCAAGGGCGAGTCCGACGAACAAGAAGCACGGCAGAAGAAGCCATGGTCGAGCGAGCCGTGGGAGTGCTCGAAAGCCGAGGACTACGATCGCAATTACGAACACAAACATCGCCGGTAGACGCAGCCATCGAGGCCAGAATGTGCGCGCGAGAAACAGCGTGTTTCTGGTTAGGAATCCGGAGATCGATTCGTGGCTCGCGGGGTTGAAATAGTGAGACGGAAGGTGACTCAGCGGACTGGCCCACGCTCGAGCATGCACCACGTAAACTGCCGCAGAAACGATGGCCGGAATCGCAAGGGCGAGGGCGAGCTTGGGAAGACTCGACTTCGTGAGGAACTCGCGGTGCCGTGTGATCGCGAATGCAGCAACCAACGCGATCAGGTATATCGGCGCGGCGTAGTGAGACAAGACGGCGAGGCTGGCCGTGACTCCGAACATCGCCGCGTCCCTGGTTAAATTGCTGTCGATTAGTCGAAGCCAGAAGTACGACGCAAGCAGCAGCCAGAACACCATCAGCGCGTAGGAGCGCACATCGGTTGCGATTTCAACCGAGGTCCAGGAGAGTGCAAGGATCGCAGATGTGAGAAGAGCTCCGGTGCGTGTTGCCGCGGCCTTCCAGACAAGGAGTCCCGCCAGGAAGATGACGCCGGCACCGGCCAACAGTGAGACCGTGCGATAGCTCAACGGCGAATGCCAAGCCAGCGCCAGAGGCCTCAACAGGATGAAAAAGAGGGGTGGGTGAGCGATCGACGGGATCTCACTCGCGAGCTCGGCCCAGCTGTCCTGGCGCGCTATGAACAGATGCCAATAGCCGTCGTAATCGATTGGCCGATGGAGAGCGACCCAAAGGCGCAGGAGGAAACCGCAGAAAGTGATCAGAAACAGGGCGCGATGAGGAGGTCGCTCGGGCACTTTCAGACAGGCATTGGAGGCCGATTGGCGATCAGATGGTCCTCAAACGCATAATTGGCCGGGTTGCGCTCGTGGTGGCGCAGATACCAACGGTAGGTTTCCTTCAGACCGGTGAGGAAGTCCGTCGGCTGGAAATGCAGGACACGCTGTGCCTTGGTCACGACTTCGGTGATAGGTGGCAGATCGTAATAGACAGCGAAGTAGAGCTTCGGGCCCATGGGGTGTCCGCCGGACTGCAGCATGAATTGACGAGGGATGCGGATGAGCTCGGGCTTCTTGCCACAGGCCTCGGCGAGCAACTCGACGAGTTCGACTTGGGTGATGGGTTTCGGGTTTGCGATGTTGAAGGCGTGTCCGATCGCGTGCGGCTCAGTCAGCACGGCGATGGCCGCTTGCACCAAATCCTTGATGTAGACGAACTGCATGAGGCGGCGGCCGTCACCGGGGATGATGATCGGCCGGCCGTCGCGCATGCGGTCCCAGAAGAAGGCCTCGCGGTAGTAGGGGTTACCGGGACCATAGATGAAGGGCGGGCGCAGAGTCACGACGGGAAAGCGATAGCGCTGGTGGAGGCGGAAGAGAGCGCGCTCACTCATGGCCTTGTTGCGCACGTAAGGATCGGGATGGTTGTCGGGCGCGAGTGCGTCGCCTTCGTGATGGTTCAAACCGTCGCCGTAAGCAGCGACACTCGACATGAAGATGTAGCGCTGAAGCCCGGTGAAAAGCTTGGCTGTGCCTTCCACCTGATCGGCTGTGGTGGCGCGTTGCCAGTCATAAACATTGTCATAGACGGCATCAAAGCGCTGGCCGGCTATAGCCGCTTGGAACGCGTTTAGATCCTTGCGGTCGCATACGATCTCATGGACGCGGCGACCAAACTCGTGGCCGGGTTTGCGATGAACAATGGTGACTTCGTGATCGTGCTTCAACAGGGACGCGACGAGCGCCTTACCGATGAAGAGCGTTCCACCGATCACGAGGACTTTCATTTCAGCCCCGCGGTTTAGTCGTAATACTCAAGACCGAGGTGCGTGATGAGGTCCTCGCCTCGCATCCAGCGCAGGGTGTTTTTGAGCTTCATCAGCTGAATGAAGATGTCGTGCTCGGGGTAGAGGTTGGGCGCGGTCATAGGTGCCTTGAAGTAAAAGCTCAACCATTCCTGTATACCGCGCATACCAGCGCGTTGTGCCAGGTCCATGAACAGGACGAGGTCGAGGACGAGCGGCGCAGCCAGAATGGAGTCGCGGCAAAGGAAATCGATCTTGATCTGCATTGGATATCCAAGCCAACCGAAGATATCGATGTTATCCCAGCCTTCCTTGGCATCTCCACGGGGCGGGTAGTAGTTGATGCGGACGGCGTGATACAGATCCTTGTAGAGGCCGGGATAAAGGTCGGGTTGCAGAATCTGTTCGAGGACGCTGAGCTTGGTTTCTTCCTTGCTCTTGAACGAGCCTGGATCCTCGAGCACTTCACCATCGCGATTGCCGAGAATATTGGTGGAGAACCAACCATTAACTCCGAGCATGCGCGCCTTGAAGCCAGGGGCCAGCAAGGTTTTCATATACGTCTGGCCGGTTTTGAAGTCTTTGCCGCAGATGGGCACGTTTCTTTCGCGCGCGAAGTCGAGCAATGCCGGCATGTCGGTGGTCAGATTGGGAGCACCGTTGGCGAAAGGGACACCCGCCTTCAGTGCGGCGTACGCATAAACCTGGCTGGGCGCGATGTCCGGGTGATTCTCGGCAAGTCCCTTCTCGAAGGCCGCGAGGCTTTGGTGCACGTCCGAAGGCTTGTGGTGCACCTCGGTGGATCCGCACCAGATCATGGACAGCCGATCGCACTTGTTGTTGCGCTTGAAGTCGCAGATGTCCTGGATGAGCGCTTCGGCGTCGTCCATTTTGGTCTTGCCGTTTTTGACGTTGGGACCATTTATGCGCTTCACGTACTCGGGATAGAACGCAGCCTTCATCGGCTTGATGGCCGAGAGCGGCTCCTTCAATTTGTCGAGAAGGGGCGCGTCGATCACCTTTGCGTTCGATGCGGCTTCGTAGGCGTTGTCCTCGTAGATATCCCAACCACCGAAGACCAGGTCGTCAAGACCGGCGAGAGGCACGAAATCCTTGATCCTCGGAGAGCGGCCTTCAGTGCGCTTGCCGAGCCTGATGGTAGCGAGCTGCGTAAGCGATCCGACGGGCTCCGCATATCGTCGCTTGATCGCCTCGACACCGGCGATGAAGGTTGTGGCAACGGCACCAACGCCCGGAATGAGGACTCCGAGCTTGCCTTCTGCTGGTGCTATGCGCACGTTTTCAGGCTTAGACAAACGGTTACTCTCCTTGGTGATTCGTACGTGAACTTGAAGGGTGTCTGAAAGCCAACTGTTATACTAACATTCACTCTGTTGTTGTTGCCGCACTCGCACGATGTCGATGAGTTCCATCTCCGCCGTGCTGGTTGACGACGAGCAATTGGCTCGCAGTGAACTGGCTTTCCTCCTAAAAAGTTTCCCCGATGTCGAGGTAGTTGGGATCGGCAGTAATGGCCTGGAGGCCCTCGACCTTATCGAGCAACTCGAGCCGGACGTGGCGTTTCTCGACGTGCAGATGCCGGGTCTAGACGGACTCGGCGTAATTCGGAAGCTGCGTGAGCGCGAATCGCACTTGCCGCACTTCGTGCTCGCGACCGCGTTCGATCACTATGCGGTGGAAGCGTTTCGGCTCGACGCCATGGACTACATCCTGAAGCCGTTCGATCGGGAGCGGTTGCACGAGACGATTCAACGGGCGCAAAAAGTGGTGGCGGAGCGGCGGCTCGCACACACCGATGCACCTCGGCACTCGGTGCATCGCAGCAAGATTCTGGTGAAGAACAGCGGACGCAGCTTCATCGTGGATGCGCAGGACATTGTCTACGCCACCATCGAGGATGGGTTGATCTCGATTGTGACGCAGCAAATGGAAGGCGAATCGAATTATCGGACGATTGAAGAGCTGCAGTCGAATCTCGATCCGGATACGTTCTGGCGAGTCCACCGCTCCTATCTCATCAACATCAACAAGATTCGGGAAGTGATTCCGTGGTTCAACTCGAGCTATCAGCTCAAGATGGACGATAAGAAGCAGACGGAGATCCCGGTGAGCCGTGTGCAGACGAAGCGGCTGCGATCGTTGTTGAAGCTATAGCCCGAAGAAATCCAGGAAAAGTCGCACGACGGACGCGGGCTGGAGGTGCTTCAGCTCGTGCCCGTCACCTGCCAGATATTCGACACGATGCCGCGCGGGAATTTGCGCGAGGGCTGCTTGCATTTCACCTTCAAGACCGAACGGGTCTCGTGTGCCGTGGACGAAGAGTGTCGGGACATGTATTGAGGGAAAATGAGCGGTTCGGAGTTCTTCCGGCTTGCGGACCGGATGCAAGGGATAGGAGAGGCAGAGCAGGCCGTCGAGGAGTTCGCGTTGCTCGGCCGCGAGCATGGAACTCTGACGTCCTCCATACGAGTGTCCCCCGCCGAAGACTTTGGGATGTACATTGGTTCGCAGCCACGTGAGGACTTGAGCCACACTTTCACGGTCGTGGCTCGAAGTGGCGGGAAACGGAGGTCCGTGGGGCCGCTTTCGGCGATAGTACAGGTTGTAACGCAAGGCGGCAACGCCTTGCGATGCGAACGCGTCGGCTAGTTTGGTGAGCAAGGCTGAGTCCATGTTGCTTCCAGCGCCATGTGTTAGCGCGAGAGCAGCTCGAGGCTCGTTGGCGGGCTCGTGAAGTTGGGCGTGGAGATCGGGTATTGGCCGGGTGATCATGGGGAGGTGTCGGAGAAACATCATAACTACTCGTGTGCACCGCCACGCCTGTCACTAGCTTAGTTAGCGAAGCCGGCCGATCGCAAAGTCCAAGACTGCGGTCGCGCCCAGAAGTCCGTAGCGAGCATCCTCTACGCCGAGCTCCGCGGTAAATCGTGCGAGTTCCGCTTGATTCACTTCGACTATGTTCCCGAGTCCTGCTTCATACCGGGCCTGCGCCAATCGAAAGAGGTGAATCGACTGCTGTGATTGGCGTTCGGCGAGACTCATTCGTCTCTGAGCGTTTCGTGCCTCGGCGTATGCCGTCCGTACTTCGCGAGCGATGCGCAACTCGAGGTCACGCGTATCCTGCCCGGCAGATCGAGCGCGAGCTTCTGCCTCTTGGCGGCGTGCATC
>DASQVJ010000360.1:0-3790 GCA_035640835.1 Bryobacteraceae bacterium | reverse complement strand
ATCGCGCCAATCGACGGCATCGCCGGCGTTGCGACCATTCAGGTCGGCAACCTGGTAGGTCCCTCGACGAGCGCGGTGACGACGGTCTCGACGCTTGATCCCATCAAGGCGAACTTTACTGTCAGTGAGCAGGAGTATCTCAGGCTGGCACGCGCCGACGCACTCCAGCACTTGCGACTTCAACTGATCCTGGCGGACGGGAGCACGTATCCGCAACCGGGACGGTTCTCATTTGCCAATCGCCAGGTGGATCAGGCGACAGGCGCTATTCAGTTGACTGGCATCTTCCCGAATCCGGGCAATCGACTGCGGCCGGGTCAGTACGCCAAAGTGCGCGCCGCGATCGGCGTCCATACCGGCGCGTTACTCATCCCGCAACGAGCAGTGAACGAAACGCAGGGCACCTACATGGTCGCGGTAGTGGACCCGAAGAACACCATTCGGTTCACGCCCGTCACAGTCGGCGAGCGCATCGGCACGGACTGGGTCATCGACCAGGGCTTGAAGCCCGGCGAGCGGGTTGTTACCGAAGGTCTCTTCCAAATCCGCCCGGGTGCGGTGGTCAATCCGAAGAAGGAACGAAAGTGATGTCGAAGTTCTTTATTGAACGTCCCATCGTCGCGATGGTCATCGCGATTCTGACCGTCATCGTCGGAATCGTGACCATGACGCAACTACCGATCGCGCAGTTTCCGCCAATCGCTCCCCCAGAGGTCCAGATTCGCGCCACCTACGTCGGTGCCGACACGCTGACCATCGAGGAGGCCGTTGCCACTCCAATTGAGCAGCAGTTGAGCGGCGTCGACAACCTCAACTACATGTACTCGCTCAATGCGGGCGGAAGCAGTCAGATGACCTTGATCGTGAACTTCGACGTGAAGACAGATCCAAACACGGATCAGATTCTGACGCAGATGCGCGAAACGCAAGCGGCATCTCAACTCCCGCAGGACGTGACCAACTACGGTGTGACGGTACAGAAATCCGTCACCGCGCCGCTGATGGTTATGAGTCTTTATTCACCCAAAGGAACCCACGATGCGAAGTTCCTTGCCAACTACTCGTATATCAATTTGAACGATCAGTTGCTTCGCCTGCCGGGAATCGGGCAGGTGCAGGTTTTCGGCGCCGGCCAATATGCGATGCGCATGTGGGTGAAGCCGGATCAGCTCTCGCAGCTTGGCATCACAGTGCCGGAGATCGTCTCTGCTATCCAAGCGCAGAACACTGTCAATCCAGCCGGCCAAGTGGGTGGACAACCCGCGCCCAAGGGCCAGGAATTTACGTACTCAGTGCGAGCTCAGGGCCGCCTCATCTCACCCGAAGACTTCGGGGAGATCATCCTTCGAGAGAGGCCCGATGGAGGTGTCGTTCGCGTGCGGGATGTGGCGCGGATGGAACTGGGATCGCAGGACTACTCGCTCACAGGTCGCATCAACAGCAGGCCTGGTGCGATTATCGCCGTTTATCAGCTTCCGGGGAGCAACGCTGTGGAGGCCGCTCGTGGCGTTCGCAAAGTGATGGAGGAGAGCAAGAAGCGATTCCCACAGGACGTCGATTTTGTCGTGTCACTCGACACAACCGATTCGGTCACGGAGGGGATGCGCGAGATCCTGTTAACGATTTTCATCTCGTTTGTCCTGGTCGCGATTGTCGTTTACATCTTTCTCCAGAACTGGCGCGCCACCTTGATTCCCTTGCTGGCCGTACCCGTGTCGCTCATCGGAACTTTTGCCTTCTTTCCGTTGGTGGGATTCTCCATCAACACGCTTTCATTGTTCGGTCTTGTGCTAGCGATCGGACTGGTCGTGGATGATGCCATCGTCGTAGTGGAGGCAGTCGAGCGCCACATTGAGGACGGGCTCGATCCGAAATCCGCGGCGCTGAAGGCCATGCAAGAGATTTCGGGTCCTGTGATCGGCATCGCGCTGGTTCTCTCGGCCGTGTTCGTGCCGACTGTCTTCATTCCCGGAATCACCGGCCGCCTCTATCAGCAATTCGCCGCCACAATCGCGATATCGGTGGTAGTGTCCGCATTTAACGCGCTATCGCTCAGCCCCGCACTCGCTGCTCTGCTGCTGAAGCCGCGGACTGAGAGTCACAGTCCTCTGCGCCGGTTCTTCGACTGGTTCAATCGCATGTTCGGCCTCGCGACAGACGGTTACGTGCGCTGGTCCGGCGTCCTGGTTCACAAGAGCGCCGTTGCGATGCTGTTGGTCGTGGTGTTCGGTATCGGCGCTGCTTTTTTCAGCCGACTGGTTCCTTCAAGCTTCCTGCCTGACGAGGACCAGGGCTATTTCTTCATGCACCTCCAACTTCCGAATGCAGCATCGCTCCAAAGGACCGAGGGCGCGATCGCGAAGATAGAGCAGATCCTGGCAAAGACACCGGGAGTCAAATACACGACGAGCATCGCTGGGTTCAGCCTTCTGAGTTTCGTGAACGCGAGCTATAACGGCTTCTTCTTCGTTACGCTCGATGATTGGAAAGATCGCCAGAGCCCGGAGACGCAATATCAGGCGATCATGCAGCATCTGAATCGGGAACTCTCGAAGCTGCCTGACGGTTTCGCTATCAGCTTCCCTCCTCCGGCCATTCCCGGCGTCGGAACGTCCGGCGGTTTCACATTCGTGCTTGAAGACCGCGCCGGCAAGGACGTGCCGTTCCTCGCGGCGAATGTGCAGAAGTTCATGGGCGCCGCTTCCAAACGGCCCGAGATCGGGCCTGGCATGGTCACGACCTTTCTGCCGAGCGTTCCGCAACAGTATCTTGAGGTCGATCGCGCAAAGGTGTTGAAACAGGGCGTCCCTCTTAACGACGTTTATCGCACCGTCCAGGCCTATATGGGCGGCCTCTTTATAAACTACTTCAACCGCTTCGGCCGCCAGTGGCAGGTCTATATCGAGGCCGAAGAGAAGTACCGCTCAACGCTTGATTACCTCAATCAGTTCTACGTGCGCAACTCTCAGGGCACGATGGTGCCGCTCTCCGCCCTTACACGCTTTGAATCGCGCTATGGGCCGGAGTTCACTATGCGCTACAACCTGTATCGATCCGCTCAGATTATCGGCTCCCCAGCGCCCGGGTACAGCTCGGCACAGGCGATGAAGGCCCTTGAGGAAACATTCGCTCAGACGATGCCCTCAGAGATGGGCTACGACTACATGGGCATGTCGTATCAGGAAAAGAAGGCACAGGAAGGCATTCCCAGCTGGGCAATCTTCGGCTTCTCGTTGCTGTTCGTATTTCTGATTCTCGCGGCGCTGTATGAGAGTTGGACGCTGCCGTTCAGCGTTCTGTTGAGTACACCCGTGGCCGTCTTCGGTGCTTTTGCGGTTTTGTGGCTCCGACGGTTGGTGAGCGGATTCTTCATGCCGCCCTACATGATCCAAATCGAAGACGATGTGTATTCGCAGATCGGGTTGGTGATGCTGATCGGTCTTGCGGCCAAGAACGCCATCCTGATCGTTGAATTCGCGAAGGACAAGTTCGAGAGCGGTATGGGCCTTGCAGAGGCGGCTCTCGAAGGGGCCCGGCTTCGCTTGCGGCCGATCCTCATGACCTCATTCGCATTCATTCTGGGATGCGTGCCGCTGTGGATAGCGTCGGGCGCGGGTGCTGTGGGACGGCAGGTCATGGGCACCGCGGTGATCGGTGGCATGCTCGCGGCCTCTGCAATGGGCATCTTTGTGATTCCCGCAATTTTCTATGTAGTCGAGAAGCTGGGCGGAGCGAGGCGTCCGGCTGCGGGCATGGATCCATCGCCGGTGCATGGAGACTAATATGCGAG
>DASQVJ010000359.1:0-2651 GCA_035640835.1 Bryobacteraceae bacterium | reverse complement strand
GCTGCTTAAACCGGGCGGCGTGATGGTCCACAAGATCGATCTTCGCGACTACGGCCTCTTCAGCAACCGCGGCTTTCATCCACTCGAGTTCCTGACGATCCCAGGACCTGTGTACTCGGCGATGTCGAGCCACAGCGGCCTGCCGAATCGCCGGCGCGCCAGTTTCTATATCGATTTGTTGAAGCGGCTCGGGTATCGGCCAAATGTGCTGGTGACGGCACTCGCCGGAGTGCCTGGGGAGATTACGCCGTACGTGCCGCTGGAGCCGCTGGCGATGGACTTGCCGCCCGTTGCTCGGGAGACGGTGCAGGCGATCCGTCCACGACTGGTCCCGCCCTTCCGCGAGCTGCCGGACGCGGAGCTCGCGGCGCATGGGATCTTCGTGTCGGCTCGGAAGGCTTCCAACAAGGCCTCCGCCTAGCGAGGGTGGAAATCTCGGCAAAGTAGCAGCGGCGGCGTCCACTGATGTGCGAGTTCATCGGGTGCCACGTGGCTCTGTTCGGAATCGATAAGAGGTCAGGCTTGGGGCTTGTCTGGTTAGCATATTCTGAAATGTCGAGAATCGTTTGACCACCCAGTTTGTAGCAACTTGCTTCGCCGTTCTGGCGATGGCGCTGTGTCCTGCCAACCGCGTGGATGCCCAAGTGAAGAGGTTGGACCGTTTGATGGTCCAAACGATGTCGAAATTCGATCTGCCGGGCGGCCAATTAGCCGTCGTCAAGGACGGACGCTTGGTGCACAGCCGCGGCTACGGTTACGCTGACTTGGAGCGAAGGAAAAGGGTCCGGACGAATTCGTTGTTTCGCCTCGGGAGTGTGTCGAAGACGATCACGCAGATCGCGATCCTTACCCTCGTGGATCAAGGAAAGTTGCGGCTGGAGGACCGGGCTTTCCGCCTTCTCGAGTCGCTGAAGCCGCCAGCCGGCAGTGCTCCGGATTCGCGGTTGGCGGACATCACCGTCATGCACTTGCTCAAGCATCAGGGTGGCTGGGACGGCAGCGTAGAACCGATGTTTTTGCCGTGGAGCCGGAAAGCGGCAGAGGTCCTGGGAGTGCCAGAGCCAGCGACGTGCGAAACGATCATCCGGTACATGATGAGCAGGCCGCTCGACTACGCGCCGGGCGCTCGGATCATTTATTCGAACTTCGGATATTGCGTGCTCGGGCGGATCATCGAGCGGGCGTCGGGGATGCCTTACGAAGAGTATGTGCAAAGGGCGGTGTTGACACCAGCGGGGATCCACGACATGCGGATTGGAGGGACACGACTGCAGGAGCGGGCTCCGCGCGAAGTCCGGTACTACCACCAGACGAAGCAGACGGAGTTGTCGTATTTGACCGCGTCCGTGTATCCGAAGGAAGGCGAAGTGCCATGGGCGTACGGCGGATATTATCTGCGCGCCACGGATTCGCACGGTGGCTGGATCGGTTCGGCGGAGGACATTGTGCGGATCGCATCGTCGATCGATGGTCAGCGAGGCAAGGCGCTGCTTTCTCCTGCGAGCGTTAACGTAATGATGAACCTGCCAAGGAAGGAGTCCGAACAGGAGCCTGTCGGAAGCCGGTTTCATGTATCGCACGCCGGAGCGTTACAAGGTAGCGGTTCGGCATTACTGGATCGCCGGCGGGAGGGGATCTCGATCGGGTTCACGTTCAATTCACTGCCGGTGAACTACATGGAGTTCTTCGAGTACATGATGGGTGAGATTGACCGGGCGTTGCCGGAGATTCTGGAGAAAGACTGGCCCACGGGAGACCGATTCCGGCGCTAGGCCGAGCCGCCTGATCCGGCCGCAAATTTTAAAAACCGCGGAACTCGGGGCGCATGGGATTTTCGTGTCGGCCCGGAAGGCTTTGAGTTAAGGATGAGAGTCGCGGTTCAACTTCTGTTTCTGGCCATGGCGGGAACAACGGGAGTGATGCTCGCGGGAGTAGAACTGACCGGAAACGTAATAGACGCCAGTGGTGCGGCACTGCCCGCCGAAATAGAACTTCGACGCGAGGGTGATTCGACGATCGCGAGGTTTGGCTACGGATGATGCCGGCCAATTCCAGTTCACAGGCCTACCGGCGGATACACATGAACTGACTTTCGAAGCACCCGGGTTTCAGGGTAGAAAGCTGATACACACGCTCGCCGCGAATGAGAGCGCTGCTCTGTCCAACATCGTTCTGCAGGTTGGAGGTCTAGACATCTGCCCGGATTTTGCGGAGTGGGAGCGTCCGAAAATCAAACTTAGGGCGATTCACAGTGGAGTCGAGCTGACTGGCAAAGCCGAACAAGTCAGGCCTGCACTACGTAAAGCGGTGGTGATTCTCACAACCAAACGTCGTTCCTATAAAACTTCAACTTCGGTTGGACCTGATGGTTCATTCCATTTTTCAGGTATTCAGGTAGACCTTTAAACGATGCGAGTCGTGCACCCGGGCTTTACCGATTTCATGCTCGAAGGTGTACGTACCAAGGAAGGCCATAAGACTGAGGTCCTGGACGCGCTACAACTGCCCCGCTGCCTCAAGAACCTGAGATGTACGCCGGTCAGTAAGGATGATAGCGGGACAGCACAGACCAGATCGCGATGGTAAGCCCGCAACACTCAATCGCCATGGCACGCTGAAGTGCCTGTATTGCAAAATTGCCAGCCTCGAAG
>DASQVJ010000358.1:0-8748 GCA_035640835.1 Bryobacteraceae bacterium | reverse complement strand
AGATCCGTGCCCCGCCGCTAAGCAGACCTCGCGCTGCGATCTCTGTGTCGAGGCCGCGGGCGCTAAGGAAAGCGGTATCGAGGATGGGATACCAGCGAGGAAAGTTCATTTCAGGTGTCGATCGAACCAATCGGTGGTGCGGCGGAAGGCATCAACCCAGGTTTCATCGCGCACGAAGCCGTGGCTCTCCTGCGGGTAATAGAAGTGTTCGAAATCCTTGCCTTCCTTCACGAGCTTGTCGGTGAGCTGTACGGCGTCCTGGAACAGCACATTGTCATCTACCATGCCGTGAATGATCAGGAGCTTGTCCTTTAAGTTCTGGGAGTAGTGAATCGGTGAACTGCGCCGGTAGGCTTCGGGGTTCGACTCGGGCGTATTCAGACGCTGGGTGGTGTAGCTTGCGTTGTAGTTTTCCCAATCGTTCACAGCGGCCCAAGCGGCTCCGGCTTTGAATGTGCCAGGGGATTGAAAGAGCGCCATGTCGGTCATGAAGCCCCCGTAACTGATGCCCCATATCCCAAGGCGGCTCATATCAATATTGCCGAGCTTCGCGAGATAGTCTACGCCACCGAGGATGTCGTCGAGATCGGGACCGCCCATGTAGAGATAGACACCGCTGCGCCAGTCCTTCCCATAGCCCGTGGACCCACGATAATCGATATCCATGACGACGTACCCTCGATCGGCGAGGAAGGCATTGTAGGCGAAGCGGACGTCGTTGTAGCTACCCCATTGCTTCAGGACGCTGGTGGCATATCCGGCGCCGTGAACGAAGAAGACTGAGGGCCACTTCTTGCCCGACCTGTCGTCAGGCTTGTAGCCGGGCGGAAGAAGCACCTTCGCGCGGACGATGGCTTTATCGTTGCGGGCAGGGAATTCGACGAAGACCGTCTCGGGCCACTTCTGGGTGTAGAACTCGGGGCGGGGCGACTTTGTGACCCGCTGGCTGTCGACCCAGAGATCGAAGGGATTTTCGAGATCGGCTCGGAGCCAGGCGATGTGCTTGCCGTCTTCCGATGGGATCGCGATGTTCAGGCCTGGCTTGTCGGAGAGCTTCTCTTTCCCGGTGCCATCGGGATTGATGCGGTAGCTGTGACGCTCCGAGGTGCTGACTTCGGTGGAATTGAAGTAGATGCTGCTGCCGATCCAGCGTGGATCTACGCTGAAGCGTTCGGTGTGGATCTCCCAGCGGCCTTGAGTGATTTGCTTTGGTGTCGCGGCAGGATCCTCGAGGTTCAGGGTGTAGAGATGCGCAAAGCCGTCGCGCTCGCTGTTGAAGAGGAGCGTTTTGCTGTCGGGCGAGAAGTCCACGTACCCGTAGTCGACCCAGCGGTTGTCCTTTTCCTCATAGACGGCTCGTGCCTTGGCGGTGCTCGTGTCGGCTACGAGTAGGGTTCGGGTCTTCCAGCTTGGCGCCCACCAGGTGGTTACGAGGCGCTTGCTGTCATCGGACCAGAGAATGTCGCCGTAGCTGCCTCGCGCGCGCGAGCTACCGAGGTCAACTGGCGTGGGCTTGCCGCCGTTGACGCTAATTAATTGCATGGCGAACTCAAGCGAGCCGTCGCCTGCGACCGTGCGCGAGATGTTGCGGGTACTGACGAAGCGTCCGGCGAAGTTAGGCAGCGGCAAGTTACGGGAATTGCCCCGGCGGAGCATGTAGGCGAACCACTTGCCATCGGGCGACCACTCGTACTCGACGAGCGTTGCGCCCTCGACATCGGTGACCTGCATCAGCTGGCCGGAGGCGAGGTCCTGCACGTGAATCTGGCCGCCGCGCACGGAGGAGAGCTTTGTACCGTCGGGCGAGAACTTGGGTCCGGACTCGGGCGCTTTGGTGTAAGTCAGTCGCAGGGGCGGCTTGCCACCTGCGGTTTCCACCACCCATAGATCGCCTTTGTAGGCGAAGGCTACACGCTTCCCGTCTCGCGAAATATCGAAGCCAGAGAGTCCCGGAAGGGGAAGAGGGTACTCTCGAAGGCGATCATCTTTCTCGGCCTCGGTCACGTTCAGCTCGTCTTTGATCTTCTCGAGATCGGTCAGGCGGACAACCTGCTTCGTATCAGGATGATAGGCGTAGAGATCGAGAAAGCGGCGGCCTTCGGCGTTCCAAAGAAACACCAAGGTGTGTCCTTCTTTGGACCACTTGACGTTATCGGGCGAGGTGCCCCAGATGTAGGGGCGCCGGAAAAGCTGCTCGATCGGTGGAAGAGCAGCCTGCATCGAAAGCGCGAACAGGAGCAGGCACCAGAGTTTGGCCATGACGAAACGGTTTCGCGTCCATCATAACTTGGTTGCCGCCCCTGTTCGGATGCATGCACCAATGCGCTGTGGGTCAGCTGCGCTTTTGGCTTTTGTAGACATCGTGCAGCGCACGGATGTAACCGATGCTGTAGGCCCACCCGGTGCGGCGGTCGCCGACCATTTGCGGCACGTGATCGGCGATCAGAATGCCGCGGAAGTCGACATCGATCAGCTTCTTCATCGCGAGCTTCATGTCGGAGTAGCCATCATCTACATAGGTTTCGACGAAGTAGGGCACGGGAGCGGTGACGTTGCGGAAGTGGATCTTCCACAGCTTATCCATTGAGGCAAAGCCTTCGATGGCGCCGTAGATGTCGCGGCCCATCAGCTTGCCCCCTTCCATCCAAGTGCCGAGGCAGAGGCACACTCCGACGTTCGGGCTGTTGGCGATCTTGAGCGCTTGCACGTACCCGTCGTAGTTGCCGAATATGCAGCGCGGGACACCGCCGATCTCCTTTACTGGCGGGTCATCCGGGTGGATGCCGATGCGGACACCGGTTTCTTCAGCCACGGGGACCACTTGCTTGATGAAGTAAGTGTAATTGTCCCAGAGCTCCTTTTCGGTGAACTTGCGACCGTGGCTGAGAGGTTGCTCCCACACCTTGGTGTCCCAGTAACCTTTGGCTGTTTGCTGCTTGAAGGCTCTAGCACTGGAACCACCGCGCGTAGTCTCGCGCTCGCTGCTCCAGATGCCGTTGCCCATATGGGCGTAGGTGGTGTAGTAGATGCCTGCCTTCGAGAGGTCGCGAAGGTATTGCTTGTACTCTTCGATCTTCTTGTCCCGGCCCTCGAGATTCAGCGTCACCTCGGGCATGTTGTGGACGCTCGAGTTGCCGATGTTGGCGACACGAAGGTCGGCAGCTTCGACACGCTTCTTGAAGTCGGAAAAGACTTCGTATGTGCCTCCCTTGGTCGGGATGCTGACGTATTGAACGCCGATTTGTTTGGCGAACTTGAGATCGTCGTCCTCAAACTTGTTGGGGATCTGCAGGGAGATCTTGATTCCTGGTGAGAGCGGCTCGAGCTTCTTCTTCTGGGCGAACAGAGGGGTGCTGAGTGCGGCTGCTCCGAGCGCCAGCCCGAAGTTCCTCCGCGTGGTGCTGTGCGGGTCCAGTTTCATGGGACTGCCTCCTGTATCGGCGCCCATTATATGTTGCGGGAGCGATCAGCCATCAGCGGTCGGCCTTCAGCTTTTGAAGCAGCGCAGTTATTGGAAATCTTTCATCGCTGCTCTCTGGATTCTACGCTGCTCTCTGGATTCTACCCGTCCTCTGTCCGGGCTGATTGCTGATGCCTGATCGCTGAAAGCTGGTGATGACTGACGCCTGATTGCTGAAAGCTCGTAACCCAACGCCACCGTTAGCGGTTCGTGAAATGGTCCCCTCCTGGCGTCGAACTCCAGGGGAGATCAATGGCAAACAAGACGATAGAAGAACCGACTCTCGTCGATCCTCGACAGGCAGGGCCGAAGGTACCGGAGCCGCAAGAGCAGCCGATGCCTGGATCGACGCAAGAGATGAAACCAAAGCCGGATCATGGCGAGCAATCGTATAAGGGCTTGGGCCGGATGCAAGGAATGGCGACGTTGATCACCGGCGGCGACAGTGGGATCGGGCGGGCCGTGGCGATCGCCTATGCGCGTGAAGGGGCCGACGTCGCGATCGCGTATCTGACAGAGGACCAGGATGCGGAGGAGACCGCTCATTGGGTTCGCGACGCGGGTCGCAAAGTCGTGTTGATCAAAGGCGACATCAGCGATCGGAAGCATGCCGAGCACGTGATTGAAAGGACGTTCCACGAGTTCAAGCACCTGGAGGTGCTGGTGAACAACGCTGCCTTTCAGAACACGTATGACAAGCCGCAGGATTGGACCGTCGAAGACTTCGAGCGCGCATTCCGGGTGAACGTGTTCGCCATGTTCTATCTATGCAAAGCCGCGATGCCCCGCATGAAGCCAGGCAGCGCCATCATCAATACAGCGTCTATTCAGGCATTCGATCCGAAGCCGGTGCTGCTCGGGTACTCAGCCTCGAAGGCCGCGATCGTGAACTTCACAAAGGGCCTGGGCCGTGCCTTGAACGACCACGGAATTCGGGTCAATGCCGTGGCTCCCGGACCCGTCTGGACGCCTCTGATTCCAAGCACCTTCGAAGGCGACAAGGTGAAGGGATTCGGCGAGAACACCCCGTTCGGCCGTCCTGCGCAGCCGGCTGAGATCGCCCCTGCTTACGTGTTTCTGGCGACGCGAGAATCGCAGTTCATGACTGGCGAGGTGATTGGAATCACCGGTGGCAAGATGCCACTGTAGTTAACCGAATTTTCACTCGCGAACCATCGACGCTTTGGCAAGCTGAGGGGGAATGCTCCGATTCCTCCTCGCTCTTCTTACTTCAGCTGTCTTTCTGTATGCACAGAGCTCGGCTGAAGACGCTCGCTTGAACCAGATCCAGGTGCTCGGTAGCCATAACAGCTACAAGCGCCCGATGGATCCCGGGATCATGAACTACCTGAAGGCGAAGAATCCCAAGACAGCGATGTCGCTCGACTATTCTCATCAGCCTTTCGAGAAACAACTCGACTCAGGGCTTCGGGCTTTGGAGATCGATGTGGTGAACGATCCGAAGGGCGGCCTGTTTGCGAAACCGGGAGCGCTGGAGCGTTTGAAGAAGAGCGGACTCGCTGTGGAGCCTTATGATCCTGAGGGGTTGATGCTGAAGCCCGGTCTGAAGGTGTTGCACGATCCCGATGTCGACTTCCGCAGTCATGTCTACACCTTTCGGCAGGCGCTCGAGAAACTGAAGGCTTGGTCGGAAGCGCATCCGCGGCATCTGCCGATTGTGATCACGATGAACGCGAAAGATGATGGTGGACGCTCGCCGGACCTCGTAAAGCCTCTGCCATTCGATGCGCCTGCGTTCGATGCGTGGGATGCAGAGATTCGCGAAGTGCTGCCTCCATCGAAGCTGATTACTCCCGACGATGTGCGCGGGAAGTATCCGACTCTCGAGGCTGCGGTGCTAGCGCATGCCTGGCCGACGATCGGGCAGTCGCGAGGCAAGTTTTTGTTCGTGCTGGATGAACAGGGCGAAAAACTGAAGACGTACGTGAATGGGCATCCCTCACTGAAAGGTCGCGTGATGTTTGTGAATGCGCCCGAGGGCACGCCGGAATCCGCCGTGTTGATCATGAACGAACCAATCGAACAATTGACCCAGATCCAATACCTGGTTCGGTCGGGTTACTTTGTGCGAACGCGTGCCGATGCGGAGACGGTGGAGGCTCGCAAGGGCGACTACTCGCGGTGGAAGGCTGCACTCGCAAGTGGCGCGCAAATCATCAGCACCGATTACTATGTGGCGGACGAGCGGTTCGGAACCGGATATCGAGTTCAGTTGCCGGGAGGCGCTCCGGGGCGCTGGAACACGTTGCTGCTGCCGGAAGTTCGACCACTGCCTGCACTCGAATAGCTCCGCTGTGATAGCAATGTAGGCCATGACGAGACGCCAAATGCTCGGGGCGCTGCTAGCGGCGCCAAGTTCCGCTCTGTTTCTGCCGCTGCGAACGTTCGCGCAGGGCCACAAGGGCAAGGTGAAGATCACTGACATAAGAGTGATCCAGATCAAGAACATCGCCGGCAACTCGCTGGTGCGGGTGGACACGGACGCCGGCCTGTCGGGCTATGGAGAGGCGGGAGCATCGGGGCCGATGGCTCGGAGCCGTGTGGAACAGTTAAAGACGCAGATCGTGGGCCAGGATCCGCTCTCGATCGAGCGGCACTTTCACAACATGATCACGCTGATGCATCCATACATGGCGCACATCCCGACCATTAGCGGTGTCGACCTGGCTCTGTGGGACCTGGCGGGAAAGATCACAGGACAGCCGGTGAATGTGCTGCTGGGCGGGCCGTTTCGAGACGCGATCCCGTTGTACTCGCATGGCGTAGGGCTCAAGCCGATGGACACGGCGTCGTGCCGCGAATGGGCTGCTCGGATCAAAGCCGCGCCGGAAGGATTTACCGCGTTCAAGATCGACGTGCATCACGCGCTCGGCGTGCCGATGGGCCGGTACACCTTCAGCATCGACGGCGCGCAGATTCGGAATGTCGCAAAGGCGTACATGAACGTACGCGACGCCGTTGGACCTGAGATCGATATCGCGGTGCATGCGCACAACGAGCTCGATACCTTGAGCGCAACGCAGGTGGCCAAGGCCGTCGAACCGATGAATCCGCTGTTCTATGAGGATCCGTTACCCGTGCAGTTTTCGGAGGGCTGGATGGCGTTGCGGCGAGCGACACGGGTGCCGTTGCTTGCGGGGGAGAAGCTCGAGCTGGTGCAGGGCTTCAAGCCGTTCCTGGATCACCAGGCCGCGGACATCATTCATCCCGATCTCGCGTTTGCGGGCGGAATCACGGGCACTCGCAAGATTGCAGATTATGCCATTGTGAGCCGGACTCCGGTGGCCCTTCACAATGTCGGGAGCCTGGTTCTGTGTTGTGCGTCGGCACACTTCGGGTCGGCCATTCAGAACTTCTACCGATCGGAGAGCGCGCTCGGGCGTCCGACGAGGCACGTGGAGCAGATGGGTGCGAGACCTCCCGAGGTGAAGAACGGACACCTAACGGTTCCGCAAGGGCCAGGTCTTGGATTCGAGCCAAATAACGACTACTTGAAATCGCAGTTGATGCCAGGCGAGGAGTGGTGGGGCTGATGCAAGTTGTCCGGCTAGGGGCCGCAGGGCTGAAAGTCTCTCGCATCTGTTTGGGATGCATGACCTACGGGTCGAAGAAGTGGCGTGAGTGGGTGCTCGAGTATGACGAGTCGCTCCCATTCTTTCGTCGAGCGCTGGAGGCGGGGATCAATTTCTTCGACACCGCCGACGTGTACTCGCTTGGTGCGAGTGAAGAGGTGGTCGGACGTGCGATGCGCGATGCCGGAGTGCAACGAGATCGCGTGGTGATCGCGACAAAGGTGTTCTATCCCATGGGCGACGATCCGAACCAGCGTGGGCTGTCGCGTAAGCATGTCCTGCACGCGATCGACAACAGCCTGCGACGGTTGCAGATGGACTACGTCGATCTCTACCAGATTCATCGCTTCGACTACGAGACTCCGATTGAAGAAACGATGGAGGTTCTGCACGAGGTGGTGCGGGCGGGGAAGGCTCGGTACATCGGGGCGTCTTCGATGTTTGCCTGGCAGTTCGCGCAAATGCAGTTCGTGGCGGAGAAGAATGGCTGGACGAAGTTGGTCAGCATGCAAAACCACTACAACCTGATCTATCGCGAAGAAGAGCGGGAGATGCTGCCGTTGTGCAGGGCTCAGGGAGTCGGTGTGATTCCGTGGAGTCCTCTGGCGCGCGGATTCCTTGCCGGGAATCGGCGCAAGGAGGACTTCGGCGAGACGACACGGGCGAAGACCGACGATTACGCGCAGAAGATGTACTACTCGGACGACGATTTCGCGGTTGTGGAGCGGGTGTCTGAGATCGCCCGCAAGAGGGGTGTTTCGAATGCGCAGGTGGCGCTGGCATGGCTGCTTCACAAGCCGGCGGTGACCGCGCCGATTATCGGGGCGACCAAAATGTCACACCTGGACGATGCGATCGCGGCGGTGGATTTAAAGCTGGACGAGTCCGAAATCAGGAGCCTGGAGGAGCCGTACCGTCCTCACCCCATCCTGGGACACTCCTGAAACGTGGAGCCCTAAGTTCCTGAAATCCAGGAGCACTGAATCGCTTCTACTGAAAGTATGTTGCTGTCACGAGCGGTGGCTCGGACGGAGGCGGCTGGTCTCCCGTGGATTTCGGTAGCTGACGGCGCTCCCTACTTCGTCGCTAGCGATGGGTCGAGCTGGACCCCGATTGGTCAGAACGACGCGATTACCTGGCCGGAACTGGCAGGACTCTTCCGGCGGCGTGATCTGGCACCTGCGAGAGCTTACTTCGACACGCTAGCGCAGCACGGCGTCACCTGCCTGCGCTTAATGCTCGAATATAGCCAAACGAAGCATCGCTACTTCGAGCGTCGCGCGGGCGAGATCAACAAAGATCTGGTGCGGCTTTGGGACGATATCTTCGAGCTTTGCCGCGAGTACGGGCTTCGGGTTCTGCTGACGCCGTACGACACGTATTGGATGTGGGTGAAGTGGAAGCATCACCCGTACAACTCGGCGAAAGGCGGGCCGTGCGGAAATCGAAAGCAGTGGCTCCTATCGCCGGAGATTCGGAAACTCGTGAAGGATCGTCTCGAGTTCGCTTCGGATCGATGGGGAGGAGACGGTGCGATCTTCGCATGGGACTTGTGGAACGAAATCCACCCCTCGCATGCGTGCGAAGATGTCGAGCCGATGTTCGAGTTCGTCGCGGACCTCAGCGCACACTTGAGAGCCTTTGAGCAGAAGCGGCATGGCGCCGCACATCCGCAGACCGTGTCGATCTTCATGC
>DASQVJ010000357.1:0-4296 GCA_035640835.1 Bryobacteraceae bacterium | reverse complement strand
GGCTATCAATGAATTCTTCGGCACTGAGCTCGCGTGGAATAGCGCCGTCGTATGTGGTGCTCGGCGACCCTGCGGCGTAAACCCGGCGGGCAGCCTCGATTACCTGTTGCTGCTGCTCATCTGTAAGGACGAACTTCAGTTCAAGCGTGTATGTCTTAGTCATTGGACCTGTATTCAGAGTTTGTTTTATCCGAAGAATTTAGTTGTTGTGAACTATGGATGCGCTTCTCAAGATAAGCGCAAACGCGTGCGGCCAGGACATCAGCCAGCTGATCAACGATTGCTTGCGAGATGCCCGCAAACTCTGTAGGCGACTCGACCATTTCAGTGCGTCCAACGAATTCCTCTCCGAGCTTTTGTTTCAGCTCCGTGATCAGAGTGTCGACTTCAGGATCACTCTCACGCAGAGATTCAATCCGTTGGATGCCGTAGCAGACAGTCGAATGATCACGCCCGTTATAGAACCGGCCGATCACGGTGGTGCTCCAACCACCGACATGCTTGGCAAGGTACATTGCGACTTGCCGGTTGAAGCACGCGGGCTGTTCGTTGCCCGGAATACGCGTTGGACCTAACCGGCACGACACCGCGGCGTCGATGGTTTTGAGCGAGAGACGACGACAGGGAGTGGATGAAAATGCTAGGGTTGCCATCTACGCCTCCTTCGCCGCGAGCGCCAGTGCGGGCTGAACCAACATGGATTCTCCATCTCTACTGATCTGCGCTGGGCAACCCGGCCATAAACAACGAATCAGATCCAACCAGTGGTCAAGCCGCTCGCGAAACTTGCGCGGCCTCGCATATTCGGCACTTCCGAGTTGGGCGACCAAGCCGAACTCACCAAGGATGGGAATCCGTTCCTGTTGCTTGGCCGTGAAGCAGCGGTAGGACAACCACATATATAGGTCCAGTGCTGCCGGTGCAGACGACAATGCTTTCGCCGCCTCGAGATCTGTTGGTATCGGGTGTGCGGTCACCTCGCGATAGAACTCGTCACTCAGGACGATGACGTTCTCGAAGCCGCCCGGCAATAACGATTGGTTAGGATCACGCGAGTACCAGATGCGGGCCTCGCGCATGAAGTTGAATCGCGCTTGATGCGCGACGGCCGCCTTGGCTGCTTGGGTATCCGTTCCGAAGAAGATCGTTGCGCCAAATACACGTTGAAAGGCAGCCATCAATCGCCGGTATTGCGATCCGCCTTGCTGCATGCCAAACACATCCAGCATTTCGGCGGCGCTGCGGAACGTGATTGTCTGTTTCTGTTGTCGCATCGCCAGCGTGGCCAGGAAAATGGGAACCAGGCGATCCTGTCCCCAAGGCACGCCGTAGTTCGGATGTCCGATCACCTGTAAGACGAACTGTCCATTCCGGCGCTCGTGCATCAAGGTCCCTTTTGTTGGCCGCTTGATCGGGAGTCCGCACAAAACAAATGGTCGAGACGCGAACCCGAGATTCGGGTTGGCTCCGTCCCGGTTGAGCCGGACGAGTTGAATGGCTTCCGCCTGCCGGAGCTTCCGTTTCGAGACCAGCAGTTCGGGATGACTGTTCCTGAGAAGTTCGCTTGCTCTTTCAAATCCGACAACCTTATTAATGGTTGAATTAGCCAATTGCTGTTCGCTCCTGTGAGGGCTGCCGAAGCAGCCCCGGTTGAGCGATCCAAGCGAGAAATTTAGAAGAAAAACGAGGAGCGCTTCGGGATCGAGTTTTTTACGCGGTTAAATCCGACACATACACACTTTGTTGTCGATCCGTGGTTCAAGCGGCCAGCCCCAATTGACGAAACACGCCTTGCATATGTTGCCGGATGACTTCGAAGTGCTGATCCGACTTCGATGGATGGGGGACCTCCGGGCTAATTTCCGTGCTCAATGCCGCGCTCAGCAGCGGTCCGAGCACCTTCTCGCGTAGCAGCATCAGCCCACTAATCATTCGCAGCCCGTACGGAGACGCTTCGTACCGTCGGCTCTTACCGACCAGGCAAACCAGCTTCTTGCCACGAAACTTTTTCAGATCGTAGGCCGCTTGCCGGGGTCCATAATCTTGCGGCGAGCTACTCGTTTGCCCTCGAACATGATCGGCGATCTGGGAGGCCGTGAAGCCATTTGGTGTCACCGCTAACGCAAGCACCGCTCGCGCCGCTTGCCACGTGCGTGCCCGGTTGAAGTCGATACCGGCGACCGTCGCCGCTCCGACCGTACTCGGTTCCGGCAGGTCTTCGAAATTCATTCCGGAGACGAAGCATCGATCCATGCAAGACAGCGACTCCAGAAAGCGCTCCAGGATGGTTTTCAAGCCCTGGACCATTCGCGGTAGCCTCTCTAGAGAGCGGCCACATTTCAGCGCCTCCGCATTGCGGGCCATCGCCTCCGCTCGCAGCACACGTTCGCCCTTGCTATAAATCTTCAAAGCCAATTTCCCACAGTGCACTTTGAAAATCGTCAGGTCATAGCTGGGTCTCTCGACCGTGATCTGCCAGTCTTTCAGCCGTTTTTGCTTCTTTACCCACGGGCGGGTCTTTCGTCCCAGGATGGTTTTCAGCATCGGCACATCCATCCGGATGCGGTTGCGATCCACCAGACTTTCGAGGACCTGAGACATCTCACAGCCCTGTCTGAAGATCAGGTCCCGGTTGTACTCGAACTGATACACCGAGTATTCGTAACGGAAACCACTCCGTTGGCGCTCCGCTGCGTCGAGCGCACAGTTGACGCAGGTGGAGTAGATCCAACGCCGGCAAACTGCTGCCATTCGCCCTATAGCCGAGTCATCGGTTAAGGTCTCTGCGATTCGAGCAAAGCCGGCGAGATCCGAAATCTGGATGAAGCAGTTTCCCTCCTTTATAAATAGGATGCCTGCCTTTCTGGCCTGCCGCTCCATGTAGTCGTGCCCATTCAGAATGACTTGCGCCGGGAACGGCGGATGACCGCTGATCTTGATCGTGATGTGACCCCAATCGCGATCTAGGATGTGGAACGAGTAGTGATTGACGTAGGTGGCCGGCTTCTTGCGGGTGATGCGGCGATTCGGATGAATGTCCCACACCGGCGCGGGTGCCCGGCTCACCAGAATCAGGAACAAACCTTCCTGAACCGTTGTGTTCCGCAGGAATTCTTCGCCGATTTCGTGCTTCGCTTCTCCCACCCGGCAATCGCGGATCGGGATGTCGTTTTCAGCGGCCCACGCTCGGAGCCGGCGTGAGAACCGGCCAGCCATACGCATCAGATGCGCATTGTCGAGAGTGTCTTCCGATCCTGTCAGTTTTCGCCACCAAACGCGAAAGCCGCCCGCGTCATGCCCGATGCGGAAGTAGGCGTTGAGCACAATCCGATCCAGGCAATCGTATGTACCCGCCAGCAGGTCTTGGTATGTTCGGCTGAGCCCATCCATCTTCGCCGCAACATAGCACCTGATTACGACTGCCGCAACAAATCGCTGAGGCTCCGGGATACCCAGCCTTCACGACACGCAGCACCCGACGTGCACTACTGGTTTCGACAGGCAGTTGCCGGGCGCCAGGAAAAAGCTCATGCATCGGCGACGCGTTGGAGTTCATCTCTCGACTTTGCCAGAAGGACGCGCGGCGTTTTCCGCTAGCACGTGTTCCTTTCTTGTCCCTCTCGGTTGGGCTTGGCTTCAGGGCAATTCCCGCGCTCGGCGCCTTCGCTCGACAGTTCTAGCCCGGCCGGGTTTCGGTCTCCCTCCCAGATTGCCGGCTTCGCCTTTTGCAAAAACACAAACAATCTGCTCCTGACCCTCCGAAAAACTGCCTTCGCTTGCCTTGAGAGCGGCACCCTTCGCTCCGGGTCGCCCCAACCAATCGGGGCAGAAAAGGAACACAAATAAATGCTTTGCAAAAATCGCATCACTCTCATCGGGTTTCTCGGCCAGGACGCAGAGAGCCGCTCCACACCAAACGGCAATGCTTACACGCGCTTTTCACTAGCGACCAGCGTGAGCTGGAAACAGAAAGGCAGCACAGAATACAAGACGCGCACCGAATGGCATCGCGTCATCTGCTGGAGCAAACTGGCAGACCGGGCAAGCAGCCTACAAAAGGGCGCTTATGTGGAGGTCGAAGGGGAACTGCGTTACCGCGAATATACTCCCGCGGAATCGGATCGCACCGTGCGCGTTGCCGAAATCTATGCAAGCTCAATTCTGGCGCTAGACCGCTCTACGGCTCAGCCCAGCTCGAATGACGCTGAGTCAGACGGTGGTGACGAATCGCTCGATTGACCGCTGGCCGGGTATCGACTCAACAATCGATGCCCGGCTTTCTTCTCGTCGAATTCC
>DASQVJ010000356.1:0-9182 GCA_035640835.1 Bryobacteraceae bacterium | reverse complement strand
AATGGATAAGCAGTTCGGTAAAGGGTCCGTGCTGCTGTTAGGGTCGCGAAATGCGCTTCCGGTCACAACGATTCCGAGTGGGTCTCTGGCGGTCGACGTCGCGCTCGGCGTCGGTGGGTTTCCTCGTGGCCGTATTTGCGAGATCTTCGGCCCTGAATCGTCCGGCAAGACGACCCTGACGCTGCACCTGATCGCTCAGGCGCAGAGAGAGGGCGGGACAGCCGCTTTCGTTGATGCCGAGCATGCCTTGGATCCGCAGTACGCGCGACGTCTCGGCGTAGACATCGACAATCTCCTGATCTCTCAGCCCGACAACGGCGAACAGGCCCTGGAAATCGCGAGCGCACTCATCTGCACATCCGCGGTTGATCTCGTGGTGGTCGATTCCGTAGCTGCACTCGTGCCCAAGGCTGAGATCGAGGGCGAGATGGGCGACGCACACGTGGGACTACAGGCCCGGCTAATGTCGCAGGCCCTGCGCAAGCTCACAGCCCATGTGAGTCGTACCAACACCTGCCTGGTCTTCATCAACCAGTTGCGCGAAAAGATCGGCGTGATGTTCGGGAACCCCGAGACAACCACTGGTGGCCGAGCTTTGAAGTTCTTCGCGTCCGTCCGCACCGAAGTTCGTAAGGGCGCCGCGATCAAGGATGGGGACAAGGCGATCGGTCATCGACTCAAGGTAAAGATCGTGAAGAACAAGCTCGCGTCGCCGTTCCAGGAGGCCGAAGTCGACCTGCTTTATGGCGAGGGCATCTCGATGGAAGGCGACTTGATTGACCTAGGCGTCCAGCACGAAATCGTCGAAAAGAGCGGATCCTGGTACAGCTTCAAGGGCGAACGCATCGGTCAGGGGCGCGACAACGCTCGCGAGTTCCTGCGAAATCAGAAGTCGACCGCACAGGCCATCGAAGCAGCCATTCGCGAGAAACTCTGCATCCTGGACACTCAACGCAAAGCCGCAGGATCGGAAGAGTTCACACTGAGCGCCAAGACCGGCACGCACTAGAGCGCGATTCGCTCGACCGTACAGTCCGGACGTTCCCAGACAGAAGGGAGCAACTCGACCCCAAGACCCGGACCCGAAGGTAGTGGCATCCAGCCGTCGACGGCAGGGTATGTGCGGTCAACGATCCCGACATACTCATCTGCGTAATGCCGCCTGACCGTTTCAAGGATATAGAGGTTGGTGATGTTCGCCGCCAGGTGCAGGGATGCCGCGTGCAAGACCGGTCCTCCGCAGTTGTGCGGCGCCACCGGTCGATAATACGTCTCTGCGGCAGTCGCAATTTTGCGAGCCTCCGACAGCCCTCCCGTCCAACAGATGTCCGGCATCACGATCCGAGAGGCTCCGTTCTCGAGCAGCGGCCGGAATCCCCAGCGCGTCTGGAGCCGTTCGCTTAAGCAGAGAGGGAGACTCGTTGCAGCCGCGAGCTCGGCGTACGCTTCGAGATTGTCTTGAGGCAACATCTCTTCCAGCCACATCGGCGAATACTCCTCGCATGCCTCAGCGATCTGAATGGCGCAGTGGAGGTTCCAGAATCCATGGAACTCCATCGCGACTTCCATGTCGTCTCCGAACTTGCGCTTAATCACGGCGAGCGGTCGAAGACCCTCTTCTATCTGATCGCGCGTGATGTACTGCCCGCGGGTTACCCGCGCAATTGGATCGAACGGCCAGATCTTCATGGCCTTGACCCCCTGGTCGAGCAGCGACGCCGCAAGCTCGACGGGGTGTGTCAGAAAATCGATGTGGTCGTAGCAGGTGTTATAGATCCGAATCCGATCGCGAGACGCGCCACCGAGCAGTTGATAGACCGGCACCCCTGCGGCTTTGCCCGCCAGATCCCACAACGCAAGATCCACTGCGCTGATGGCCCGTATCTCGGCCCCGCCCCACCCGCTGTAGCTGATGCGCTCGAACATGTCGGCCCAAAGCCGGTCGATTGCCCGAGGGTCTCGGCCCAGCAGCACTGGTGCGAGGCCCCGTCGAATGACCGCAGCTTCCGCCTCAGGCCACGGATAGGTCTCGCCAAGTCCGACCAGTCCAGAGTCGGTGTGAAGTCTAACGAAGAGCCATTGAATGGGGCCGGCATGTACCGTGATGCCGCGCCCCAAGGTGATGAGTTCGATTGCGGTGATTTTCATGGGCTCGAGCTAGCCCACCTTCTCCGCAATCGACTTCGCCTGCAGGAATTGAAGTAAGTAGTCCGGCCCGCCCGCTTTGGAGTCCGTGCCCGACATGTTGAAACCACCGAACGGATGAGCACCCACCATCGCGCCAGTACATTTCCGGTTGATGTACAGGTTGCCCACGTGGAACTCCTCGCGAGCCCGCGCGATCTTTTCGGGATCCTTGGTGTAGACGGCGCCCGTAAGACCGTATTCAGTGGCGTTCGCAAGCTCGAGCGCGTGGTCGAAATCACGAGCCTTCGTTACAGCAAGGACCGGCCCGAAGATCTCCTCCTGGAAGACGCGATCGTTCTCATCGATGTCTGCTATTACCGTTGGATTGATGAAGTAGCCATCGCTCTCCGGCGTGTCGCCGCCCACAAGCAGCCGCCCTTCGCCCTTGCCGATCTCGATGTACTGCAGGATCGATTTGCGCGCCTTGTCACTGATCACCGGACCCATGTAGTTCGCCGGCTCCTCCACTGGCCCGACTGTAAGGCTCGACACCTTCTCCTGAACCCGCTGCAAAAACTCATCGTAGATGGATTCATCGACAATCGCCCGGGAACAAGCGGAGCACTTCTGCCCCTGATATCCGAACGCCGACTGCACCACTCCTGTGATTGCCTGATCCAGGTCCGTATCGCGGTCGACGATGATGGCATCTTTGCCACCCATTTCCGCGACGACGCGCTTGATCCAGATCTGCCCCTTCCGAGGCTTCGCGGCCAACTCGTTAATGCGCAACCCAACGTCGCGCGAGCCCGTGAACGAAACGAAGCGAGTTTTTGGATGCTCGACGAGGACATCGCCAACCTCGGCGCCGCTGCCGACCAGCATCGAAAACGACTTTGGTGGGAATCCAGCCTCTAACAGCACTTCCGCAAGCTTCTGCGCGACGGTCGGAGTCTCGCTCGACGGCTTCACGATGGCCGTGTTTCCGGTCACAAGTGCAGCGATGGTCATGCCCGTCAGGATCGCGAGGGCAAAGTTCCACGGCGGAATCACCACGCCGACACCTAAGGGCAGGTAGACCATGGCGTCGCGCTCGCCTGGCATTTGCACAGGCTTCTCGGGAGAAGCGAAGCCCAGCATTTGCCGCCCGTAATACTCACAAAAATCGATGGCCTCGGCCGTCTCGGCCTCCGCTTCAGGCCACGTCTTACCGGCTTCGTAAGCCAGCCATGCGTTGAACTCGAACTTCCGTTCGCGCAGGATCTCGGCGGCGCGTAGAGTCCAGCGCACGCGATCTTCCACGGCAGTCCGCGAGTACTCGGGGAAGTAGGCAAAAGACTCGTCGACGGCCCTGCGCGCCAACTCAGCTGTCGCTTTGTGATGCGATCCGACCACCTCGCTCGGATGCGAGGGATTCACCGACACCAACAGATTCCCGGTTGACACCCGTTCGCCGTTCAGCAGAAGCGGATATTCACGGCCAAGCTCGCGGCGAACCTTCTCCATCGCGGCTTGCATCGCCGAGCGGTTCTCCGGCCTGGAGAAGTCCGTGTACGGTTCGTTCGCAAAAGGAGCGAGCGCTTGTAGATTCATCGTTGCGGTTGCCATTAACCCTCCACTAGCCTGCGGCCGTCGGCGTACATCTCGGCGGCGTCGTCGGCCACCTTACGGCCCATCTCATACCATTCGTGGCCCTTCTCCACCCACTCGCGTCCGGATTCGGCCACGACACGCCGGCCTTCATCGGCCTTCTCTGTCAACAGGCGACGGGCTTGCGGTCCCGAGTATGGCGTGAGCAGCGCTGTCGCCGCCGCACCAAGCGCTACTCCCGCGGAGAACCACATGAATCGCACCACGACATCGTCGCGCATATTACCTCCAATCTCATTGTTACCAATCGAAAGATCCCGCCTCGGTGCAGTTCAGCAACGATCTACAAAGCCCCTGGGAAATAAAGCCCTTATGATATGATGCGCGCACCTATACAGGAGGCATCTTCCGAATGAAACGATTGCTGCCAGCGCTGATTCTTTGGAGCGCGGCCGCTTGGTCTGAAACCAAAGTTTTCGATAACTTCACTTTGTTTGATGGGACTGGCAACGGACAGGTTGCGAACGCAGCCATGGTGGTCACGGACGGCCGCATCACGTACGTTGGACCCAAATCAGCACTCAAACTGCCCGCCGGATCAGAACGTGTCGACCTGACAGGCAAATACGTCATACCCGGAATCATTAATCTTCATGGACACCTCGCCAACACAGTCGACTTGACTCAGGATGCCAAGAACTTCACGCGTGAGAATCTGGCCAAGAATCTGAAGGTCTACTCGTCTTATGGCGTCACCACGGTCGTCAGTATGGGCAGCGATCAGGACCTCGTCTACCAGGTCCGCGCCGAACAGCGCGCGGGACGTCCGAGCACGACACGAATTTATACCGCAGGCAAGGGATTCACGGGCAAGAACGGCTACCCCACCAAGGCCCCTGGCATGAAGGGTGTTCCTTACGAGGTCAGCACCGCTGAAGAGGCTCGCCGCTACGTCAACGAACTCGCTGCAAAGAAGCCGGATTTCGTAAAGATCTGGGTCGATGATCACCTCGGCAAGGAAGAGAAAATCCCGATCGAACTCTCGAAGGCGATCATCGATGCCGCCAAGGCAAAGGGTCTCCGCACCAACACCCACATGTTCTACCTCGATGATGCGAAGAAGCTGGTCGCTGCCGGAGCCTACGGGATGGCTCACAGCGTTCGCGACAAGCCGGTCGACCAGGAACTCATTGATCTGATGAAGAAGCACGGTGCCTGGCAGCAGGCCGGGACCTTCACGCGTGAGATCTCGATGTATGCCTACGGGACCAAGCAGCCGTTCCTCGACGATCCGTTCTTCACAAGGCTCGCATCGCCCAAAGCAATCGCGACTCTCAAGAGCCCCGAGTACATGAAGCGCGTCAACTCGGATCCCGAGAACATGGAGTACAAGGGCTTCCTCGAGACGGCGAAGCGCAATTTCAAAAAGCTCTACGACAGCGGCGTGAAAGTGGGCTTTGGAACCGACACCGGCCCGCCCGCGCGTTTTCCCGGCTACTTCGAGCACTGGGAGCTGCAACTGCTAAACGAAGCCGGTCTCACTCCTACTCAGATCCTGACGATTGCGACAAAGAACAGCGCCGAGTTTCTCGGGGCCAAGGATTTGGGAACTCTCGAGAAAGGCAAGTGGGCCGACATGGTCGTGCTGACTAAGAATCCTCTGGACGACATCAAGAATACCCGCTCGATCGACATGGTCTACGTTGCGGGCAATAAAGCGAACTAAGAAGTTATGAAGAAGATCGTATTCAGCTGTGTGATCACTTTAGCCGCGTTGTTTTACGTGGCTACGCAATCCCAGGCAAACGCGCAACAGCAAAAGCAAAAAGAGGAGCCTTCGTGGGCCCCGAAGCCGAAGGCGGCGACGGGCTGGAAAGCGCCGATGAAGCCTCACACGAAGTTCTCGGAAGTCGTCGCAAAGCACAAGGGCAAGTCCGAGTGGCGAGAGCCCATCGTGCGCGACGATCACTTCGATGTCGACTACGTGCAGTTGCCGGTAGGAGCGCAGGTCTCATCGAGGTTCAAGCCCGATACGCGTAGCTGGTGGGTGGTGCGCGACGGTCAGGTCCGCTTCAAGATCGAAGGTCAGGACGACGTGCTCGCCTACAAGAACTCGATGGTGCAGGTGCCTGCCCAGACCCTCTACTCAATGGAAGTTGTGGGCGAAAAGCCGGCGATCTTCCTGGAAGTGAACATCGCTCACGCGAAGACCCTGTACCCGAAAGCCACCACGCCTCCCCAGACTCCCGGAGTTGAATGGTTGCCTGTGGTGCTGCGCCGGACGCCATTCCCATACGGCTACAGCAACAAGCCGCATATCAATCTCGACGAACTGGCGAAGGATCCGACCTACAAGGGCAGCCGGTTCGTCCACGACGACCGCGGTGTGTCCAACATCATCTACGGAAAAGCTTCCGATCTGCCTGCTTATGATCCGAAGCGGCCTCAGGCTCGCGGCCACTATCACCCCGAGTGCGCCGAGTTCTGGCTCATCATGAAGGGCCAGATCATGTACCCGATGGAAGGCATCAAGGAGCCGATCATTGCGAGCGAGAACGATGTGGTCTACGCGCCGCCGTTCACATTCCACGCACCTCGCTTCTACGGCGAAGGTTACTCCTGCCGTCTCGCCATGAATGGCTACCCGAACATCGCGCACCTGTTCGATGCACCCGAAAACCCACATTAGTCCTCCCACCGACACCGTCGCCGCCCCGTCCGCATTTCGTGGATGGGGCGTGCGACACAACGTCCTGGCGCTCACGGTCCTGGCTTACATGGTCACCTACATGGACCGCGTGGTGATCAGCTCCGCCGTGCCCAATATCCGGGAAGAACTTGGCTTGTCCATGGTCACGATGGGGTGGATCCTCGCCGCTTTTCGTTGGGGTTACTCGTTGTTCCAGTTGCCCGGTGGATGGCTTGGCGATCGCGTCGGTCCGAGACGTGCGCTTGCGCTCATCGTCACCTGGTGGAGCCTCTTTACCTCTGCCACGGCATTAGCCTGGAACGCCACTTCGATGCTCGTGTTTCGATTCCTGTTCGGAGCGGGCGAAGCTGGTGCCTTTCCTATCGCTACGCGATCTTTGTCCAGGTGGATGCTTCCCTCGGAACGTGGCATCGCACAAGGCGTGACCCATGCCGGCTCAAGGCTGGGAGCCGCGATGACTCCTCCAATCGTGGTCGCACTGATCGCCGCGTATGGCTGGCGTGCAACCTTCGTGATCTTTGGAGTCATCGGCATGTTGTGGGCCGCCCTCTGGTATTGGTATTACCGCGATACACCGGAGCAGCACTCGCGAGTCTCTAACGCAGAAGCCGACCTGATTCATACGTCACTCGGTGGCAAACGCACCGCGACGTCAAAACATGTGGACTGGGGCAGAATCCTCCGTAGCCGAGCGCTCTGGTTCACGTGCGCCATGTACGCCTGCTACGGCTACTGCATTGCGGTTTACCTCGACTGGTTTCCCACTTACCTGACCAGCCATCGAGGATACTCCTTGAAAGCGATGGGCTTCTACGCTAGTCTTCCTCTGCTAGCCGGCGTTTTCGGCGACCTGCTCGGAGGTTGGGCCTCGGACTGGTGGCTTCATCGGACAGGGGACATCCGCGCGGCCCGTCGTTGGGTTGGCTGCGCTGGTTTCCTTCTGGCGGCCACGGGCATGATATCCGCGACCGTTACCTCTGACCCATTTACCAGTGTCCTCTGCAGTTGCATTGCGATGTTCGGGTTAGAAGTAACCGTAGGCGTATCCTGGGCAATCCCGCTCGACATTGGGGGTGATTATGCCGGCTCAGCGTCCGCCGTTATGAACACCTGCGGTAACATAGGAGGCGCAATCTCTCCAACGGTGCTGGCTTACATAGTGAGGGATTACGGCTGGGATGTACCGTTCTTTGTCACGACCGCGCTTTGCCTGGTCGCCGCGGTCCTTTACATCAAAATCGACGCAACCCAACGGATCTTTGCGGAGGCACAATGAGAATTAGTCCTGAGAAGTGTGTTGCTTGCGGCAACTGCACCTATGTATGTCCCATGGGCGCGATCTACATCGATCCGGTAATCAAGCGCGCCACCATCAATCGCGACGAGTGTGTCGAATGCTATGCCTGCTACAACGGGCTCAGCAAGGAATCGCTGCCGCCCGGCATTGTGCGATTCATCCGGAAAACGTTCCAAACCTTCCGCTTGCGTTTCGACCCTGAGCCCGATGTTTGCCCCACCTCGGCGTTCGAACCCGATGAGCTGCAATGGCCCCGTATCGTGCGACGCGCTTTCTCCGATCCCCGAGTGCCCCACGAGTCGACGGGTGTCGAAGGCCGCGGCACCGAGGAAGTGAAGACGAACGATGTGTCGGGTCGCGTAAAACCCGGCGAAGTCGGCTTCACCATCGAGTTCGGCAGGCCCGGCGTCGGCGTCTGGTTCCGCGATATTCAAAAGATGTGCTGGGCGCTCGCCAATGCCGGCGGAGTTCATTTTGAGAAGCGCAACCCGATTACGAACCTGATGGTCGACACCGCGACGGGCACATTGCGCGAGGACATCATGGGCGAGAAACTGATGTCCGCGATCGTAGAAATCAAGGTTCCGGTAGCCCGAACCGAAGAGATCATTCGTCTGGTCTGGGAAGTCGAGAAGCAAATCGACACGGTGGTCGCGATCGGCGTAGGCGTGCGTTGCGACGAGCATGGCGAGGACAAGGAAGTGTTGCCGATTCTCGAACGACTCGGCTATCACCCCGCGCGCGCTAAGACCAATACCGGTCTTGGACGCATCAGCAACAAGGATGCTCAGAAGGAGCTCGTGGCTGAGGCCGAAGGAGTTGCTCGATGACAAATACTTTGCACCGTTTCGGCTCGGCCGATAGCTTCGCGGACGACTACATTGTTTTTGCGATCACTTGCCGTGGCAAAAACGATGAAGGGGCGCTCGAGAAGCTACGTACGTTTTTGAAGATGGCGGTTCCATATGGACCCGTGAACCTCGGTGACGCTCGCCATGGCGGTTCCCTGCGTCCACTGGTCGAGATGAACCCGACCGCTCACTGGAATCGCGACATGAAGCCCAACTTCGAGCAGGTGATCGACGGCTTGAAGCACATCACGACAGCGGCCGCTGTTTTTGATGATCGCGTAAAGGCTATGGACTTCTTCAAGGCAGTGAAGGAAGCCGACCTCGGACTGAGCGTGAACATTTCCACCAGTGTCGATGCGGCGGAACAGATCTGCAATAACGCTTGCCAACCGCGCCACAGCGTCGGCTACTCACTCGGTTTCGAAGGCAAAACAGAGCGACTTCCGAACGAACAGGTGCTCGCCCTTTCGACCATGTGCGGTCATGGCATGGTGGCGCACTCGCTGGCACGGAAGATGGTCGACTGGGTGAAGGAAGGCCGTCGGACCCCGCAAGAAGCCGCGACCTACATGCAGCGCTTCTGCTCTTGCGGCGTTTTCAATCCGAC
>DASQVJ010000355.1:0-2349 GCA_035640835.1 Bryobacteraceae bacterium | reverse complement strand
ACCGTGGTTCAGGGCGTCCAGCGAGTTGCGAAAGCCTTCGTCGTTGTACCGGCCACTCCGCAGATCGACGCAATTCCGCCGCGGGCGGCCGGCGCCGGCGTGTTGCTCTTCATCGCCGTTCATGAGTTGCTCCACGCTGCCGGGCTTTCCAACGGCGATCACAATCCAAGCGATGTTTTTGCCGGTTCTCCCCAGTCTCGAGCGGGCAGCACTCCAGCCGACGACAAGCTGGAGGTGAACGGGCCCAAGCGGCTGCCTCCTCTCCTTCTTGCTGCCGCGACCATTGCGAGGATGACAACACTCTGGCCCTAGCGCCGTGTCGGCACTGGCACGCGTCGAAACCCACCCACGTCCGAGTGCGTTAATTTGAACGTAGCCGGTTCGACATGAAACATCTTGCATTCCTGCTCATTGCACCTGCTTTGATCGCCGCCGACGCCACTCCGACAGCCGCCGACGCCAAGGCATTCCTCGAAAAAGCCGAATCGGAGCTCTTGAGGCTCGCCAATGAATCCAGCCAGGCGGCGTGGGTCCAAGCGACCTACATCACGCCCGACACCGAGGCGATCGCCGCGCGTGCGTCCGAGCGCATGATCGCTGCGGGTGTTGAGTTCGCCAAGGAAGCGGCGAAGTATGACAAGGTGCAGCTCCCTCCCGAGATGGCGCGCAAGATGAAGCTGCTGAAACTGTCGTTGACGCTTGCCGCGCCCTCGAATGACAAAGAGCGCGAGGAACTCACGAGACTGTCGACCGGACTCGAGGCCGCTTACGGTCGCGGCAAATACTGCCCGCCGAAGACGGGCGGCAAGATTGAAGGCGATACGACGGGTGACGGCTGCCTCGACGTGACCGAGATCACGCGCATCATGGCCGAGAGCCGCGATCCAAAGCAGCTTCTAGACGTCTGGAAAGGCTGGCGCACGATCGCGCCACCAATGAAGGATGACTACGCACGCCTTGTGCAACTCGCGAACAAGGGTGCACGCGAGCTTGGGTTTGCTGATACCGGTGCGATGTGGCGCTCGAAGTACGACATGCCTCCTGACGCGTTCGCGAAGGATCTCGATCGCTTGTGGGAGCAGGTCCGGCCGCTTTACGTGTCGCTGCACACCTATGTGCGCAATCGTCTGCGTGAGAAGTATGGGGAGTCGGCCGTGCCGGCAAAGGGTCCCATTCCTGCGCATCTGCTGGGCAACATCTGGGCGCAGGATTGGAGCAACGTGTATCCCCTGGTTGCTCCCAAGAATGCGGACCCCGGTTACGACCTTACTGCCATTCTTCGCGAGCGCAAGATGGATGCCAAGGAGATGGTGCGATTCGGCGAACGGTTCTTCACATCGCTAGGCTTCGCGCTGCTGCCTGCGACCTTCTGGGAGCGGTCGCTGTTTACGAAGCCTTCCGATCGTGACGTAGTCTGCCATGCCAGTGCTTGGGACGTCGACAACGTGAACGATCTGCGTATCAAGATGTGCATTGAGCCCACGGCCGAGGACTTTGCAACGATCCACCACGAGCTCGGGCACAACTTCTACCAGAGAGCTTACAATCAGCAGCCATTCCTTTTCCGCGACAGCGCCAACGACGGATTCCACGAGGCGGTTGGCGATACGATTGGCCTTTCGGTCACGCCCGAGTATCTGGTGAAGATCGGGTTGTTGAAGGAAGCGCCATCTGCGGACAGGGACATCGGACTTCTGCTCAGCCGTGCGCTCGAGAAGGTCGCGTTCCTGCCGTTTGGGTTGTTGATCGACCAGTGGCGCTGGAAGGTTTTCAGTGGCGAGGTGACTCCGGCGGACTACAACAAGGCGTGGTGGGCACTCCGCCAGAAATATCAGGGCGTAGCAGCGCCCGTAGACCGCACTGAAGCGGACTTCGATCCGGGTGCCAAGTATCACGTTCCTGCGAACGTGCCTTACTCGAGATACTTCCTGGCCCATATCCTCCAGTTCCAATTCCATAGAGCGCTTGCGAAGGAGGCTGGGTGCACCAGTCCTTTGCATCGTTGCTCGATTTATGACAGCAAGGCAGCAGGCAAGAAGCTCGACGCGATGCTCTCGATGGGCATGAGCCGTCCCTGGCCAGATGCACTGGAGGCGCTGACGGGTCAACGCCAGATCGATGCGACGGCGGTGGTGGACTACTTCGCACCGTTGAAGAAGTGGTTAGACGAGCAGAATCGGGGAACGCCGTCGGGGTGGTAGAATGTGGGTGCCTTGAGCGGGAGTAATTCAGTGGTAGAATGCCAGCTTCCCAAGCTGGACGTCGCGGGTTCGAACCCCGTCTCCCGCTCCAACGGACTCAGTCATCTACAGACTAGCTGTCCGAGAGACCAATTCAGAAAACCAGCTT
>DASQVJ010000354.1:0-7583 GCA_035640835.1 Bryobacteraceae bacterium | reverse complement strand
AGGCCTGAAGGACTTACCAAAGACCAGGTATGCTGCCACAACTCATTCGGACTGGCCTACTACTGGCGCCAACGAGCCGCAAAGTCGAAACAGGAGCAGGATCGTGTTCAGCTCTGGGCGGGGTCTATGTTCTCGGCACTTGCCTCAAACCATCTCGAGCGGTGCGGCGCTATTTACGCTTTCAACACATCTGCCTTGGAATGTTTCGAGCGCGCTCAGTTCGACGGCGTCGCGACTATCCTCGAGCAGACCATCGCACCGCGGCGCCTTGAGCTCGAGCTCCTCGCCGAGTCCGAGGAGCGCTACCCCCAGTGGCGCGATCCGGAAGGCCGCGGATTGAGTCAGTACTTTGCAGAACGCGAGGAACAGGAATGGACATTGGCCGACACCATTGTGTGCGGATCTGACTTCGTAAAGCGTGGCTTGATGCGCCAGGGTATTCCGGGCAGACAGATTCACGTCGTCCCATACGGAATCGATCCGCCGGCGGACTGGAGCCCCAAGACCACTCTCGGCAATCGGCTGCGTGTTCTCTTTGTAGGTTCGATCAACGCCCGGAAAGGAGTACCAGCTTTGATGGAGGCTTCTGAAAAACTCCCGTGTTGCGAGTTCCGCCTCGTGGGAGGAGGACGTCTGCCGGAAGGCATTTCCATACCTTCAAACGTTCGCATCGTCGGCCCGGTGCCGAGAACAGAAGTCTCGCACCACTATCGATGGGCCGATGTTTTCCTGCTTCCATCACTCTGTGAAGGCTCGGCGACCGTGATCTACGAGGCCCTGTCCCAAGGTGTCCCGGTTATCTGTACACCAAACGCAGGAAGTGTCGTGCGGGACGGGATGGAAGGGAAGATCATCCCTGCGCTCGACCCCGCTGCTATTCGCGAAGCGCTGGAGTCCTTCCTCGCAGCGCCGAACACTCTGGAGCCCTGCTCTCAACGAGCCAGATCAAGAGCGCTCGAACACACGTTGGAGAGCTACGGTGATCGGCTCCTGACGGCGCTCGCCCCGATGGAGGTAGCTCTTGGCCGCTAGCGTTCTTCCGACGAGCAAGGGGACCCGCATTCTTTGCGCCGCGGCCCTGCTCCTCAGCTTCGTCTACGTTCTTGTCTCTTTCCCCGATGACGTTCTGTGTCGCGTCGCCGCGATCGGCTTCCTTGCGGCTGTCAGCATACCGCTCGTCATGATGCGGGAGCTTGACGTCTTCTCCCCGCTCTCAATCCTCGCACTCTCGTTCTACTTCTACTGCTTCGTGGGAGCCATCAATCTACTCTCTTCGAATCAGACCTATTTCTTCTCCGTCAACATTGCTGAGCAACTGCCGGCTATGTACCTTTTGGCTACTATAGCCATGCTCGGATTACTCGCGGGCTGGCAGTTCGGTGTAAGTCGCGGCAAGGCCAGCTATAACTACTCGGAACGCACCGCATCTGTGGCGGGTGTGGTCCTGAACGTAGCCGCCGTAGCGTCCTTCGTTCTCTACTTTGTCCTATCCGGAAACTTCGTTGACAAGTCCCGGCTTCTACCTGAGGTGGAAAACCGGACCGGCGTGGCTAGCATCGGGTACCTGCTGCAGGGATTCGACCTGTGCGTCCCTGGTTTGGTTCTCCTCAACTCCTCGACGACGAAATGGGCACGAAGGACGGCGTATTTCTTCACGATCGTCCTCCTGCCTCTGGCACTCTCCACCGGCTTCCGATCAAACGTCGTGAAGGCGATTGCCCCCATTGTCCTCGCCTGGTACCTCCAGCGTCAGCGGCGACCATCGGCCAAGCTGTGCTTCGTGATCGCACTCGCCGCGATTCTGATCTTCGCTTCCATCGGGTTGGTTCGCTCAGGCCAAGCTACCTTCGCGGACGCGTTCACGAGTGCGGCCTTATTCGATCGAGAGCTTCTGCTTTCAGACCTCAACACCATTCAGGCCATGTGCATGGTGATCGCAAAAGTGCCCGAGCAATTCGACTACCTCTGGGGCGAATCGATCCGCTACGTACCCATTCACCTCCTTCCGAGATCGCTGTTCCCGGACAAGGGTGTAGCACCCGAAGTACAACTCGTGTGGGATGCAACCGATCGTTACGCTGGCTTCGCGATCCCGATCTTTGGGCTGTTCTACCTGAACTTCAGCTATCCGGGCGCGTTCGTCGGCATGGCGCTGGTGGGTTACTTTGTCAGCAAAGTCTACCATGGATTCCGCAAGAATCCCTCATTGAGACGGGCACAAGCCTACCTGATGGTGATCTATCTGCTTGCCTATCTCGCCTTCCCTCGCCACTCGTTTGTGCAGACATTGACGCAGGTAGTTTACGTGTTTTGCCCGCTCCTCGTTCTCGACTTACTCGAAATCGCCCCCGCGACCTGGTGCGCCTGGAGCAACGGTCCGGTCTACATATCACGCCCGGCGAGAAGGGTCGAGGTGAACTCGTGAGTTCGTTTGCGCTGGCCCAGGTCTCGGCGGTCACTCGTTCCAGCATGAGGGTTGCTATCATCCATAACCACCCGATCCATTACAAGGAGCTGCTGTTTCGCGCGCTTGCAGCAAAAGGCCTGGACTTCGAAGTCCTATACACCGCGAAAAGCAGTGTCGAGCGCCGCGACCCTCCAGGCCTGGTTAGACCCTACGCGCATCGTTTCGGTCATTCCGGCAACTACGAGGAGACGAATCCCGTCAAGGTTGCGCACTACGTCTGGAAGTCGCTCGATCAAATTGATCCCGACGTCCTCATCATCAGCGGCTATTACGATCCCGCGGCCTGGACGGCGTGGACTTGGGCCCTTGCGCATCAGCGCGTTCGTTTGTTGTGGGCCGAATCCAACTACTTCGATTACCCTCGGAAGTTCTATAAAGAGTTGCCGAAGCGCATCTTCGTCCGAAGGTGCCACTATGCACATGTTTACGGAACGAGCAATCGCGAGTACCTGCAGAGGTTAGGCATGGATCCGGGCCGGATACGTATCAAGAGGGCTGTCCTGGACGTGAATCGGTTTACACCGGATCCGAGCGTAAAGAAGACTGGCCCGCTCCGGCTACTCTACGTCGGCCGCTTTGAAGACATGAAGAATCTGCCGCGGCTGTTAAAAGCGTTCTCATCAGTGGATCAGGACCCCGCAAATCCAAGATTGGAATTGGCCTTGGTCGGCTATGGTCGTCTGGAGGCAGAGCTGAAGAGTCTTGCAGCCACGCTGCCGAACTCATCCCTGATCCGTTTTCTCGGTAGCCGAACCAACGACCAGACCGTCGACGAGTACCGCGCCGCCGATTGCTTCATTCTCCCGAGCACACGCGAAGCGTGGGGTCTGGTCGCATTGGAAGCGATGTGTTGTGGGCTGCCTGTCATCATCTCCGAGCGGTGTGGCTGCGCAAAGGATGTGGTCCAGCCGGAAACCGGCTGGTGTTTCGACCCATTCGATGCTTCAGATCTCACGGCCAAGCTTGAGCAAGTAAGCCGAACTCCACGCTCCCGTCTCGCTGAAATGGGAGCCGCGGGACGACGACTTGCCGGGTCGTACTCTCCCGAAAGTTGTGCCGAAGTGATTCTGGATACGTTGCTCCAGGCGAGAGCACAATGATTCGCTCGCTCGAAGTGCTGTGCCATTTAGACCCTCGCTTCGGCGGAGTTGCCGTGACTGTCCCGACCTTGGCCCATGCGCTCCAGAGCACCGACAAGGTCCAAGCCCGAGTCCTGGGTTTCATCGAAAAGAACGAGAGGCTCGATCACAACGGTACTTCGGTCGAAACCATGCCCCTAGGCTTGTGGGCCTGGACGGACCGAAGACGCTGGGACATCTTGAACGAATCGATTCAAACAGCCGACGTGGTTCATGTGCATGGTCTCTGGCACCCTCTACTCCTCCAGGTAATTCGGGTCGCACGCGCTCTCGACCGGCGCGTGGTCGTGTCACCTCACGGAATGCTTGATCCATGGGCCCTGGCCCACCGGCGTTGGAAGAAGCAACTGGTGAGCGCCGTTGCGCAACGCCGGCTTCTTGCGCATGTTGACTGCGTCCGCGCTTTGACCCGGCAGGAAGCGGAATGTGTGCGAGACTACGGCGGTTCCAGACAAATCGCGATTATTCCAAACGGGATATCGGAGCCGCCCGGAAAACCGGCGCTGATCCTGCCAAAGTGTCTCAAGGAACTGCATGGCAGACCGATTGTTTTGTTCCTGGGCCGAATCCATCGCAAGAAAGGAATTCAACTACTGCTGGAAGCGTGGCCCTCGCTGCTATCGGCTGTTCCAAACGCCACATTGGTCCTCGCCGGACCTGACGAGGAACATCTGATGAGAAACCTCCCACTCCCGCCGAACTGTATATGGGTGGGTCCTGTGAGTGCTGATGAGAGGTGGACTCTATTGAGTTCGGCTGACGCGTTCGTATTGCCGTCCTATTCAGAGGGCTTCAGCATCGCGGTGCTCGAAGCCCTCTCAGTTGGCCTTCGGACGGTCATCACCGAGCAGTGCAACTTCCCGGAGGTCGCACAGCACCAGGCAGGTTGGGTCATTCAACCCAAACGTGACCAACTCGTCTCAGCGCTCACCGAAGCTCTTACCCAGCCACCCGACAAACGGGTTGCAAGCGAACGTCAGGCCCGAAAGCTCGCCACAAGCTACGCGCAGGGGAGTATCGCGCTCGAAATGGCGAATCTCTATCACGCGCTGGTCTCCAACGGATCAAACTGATGACCCACGTCGACCTTTCCAATTACCGAAAGCAGACGACTCCATCGGTCCCGCAACGCTTCCGAGCGGTCCTCTGGTTCGTCCTTGGACTCCCCGTACTGAGGTCGAGTCTTGTGCCCTTTTCTGGGCTGCGCTGCTGGTTACTGAGAGCCTTCGGAGCCTCGGTGGGTCAAGGGGTTGTCATAAAGCCGGGCGTCCGGGTGAAGGATCCCAACCTGCTCAAGATCGGCGATCACAGCTGGATTGGAGAGGACTGCTGGATCGACAACCTCGGGATGGTCGAGATCGGTTCCAATGTTTGCGTTTCCCAGGGTGCGTATTTTTGTACCGGCAATCACGATTGGTCAGACCGGCACTTCAGACTTCTCGTAGCCGGCATCCGAGTCGAAGATGGTTGCTGGATTGGTGCAAAGGCAATCCTTTGCCCCGGAGTTTCGATCCACTCGCACGCCATAGCGGCGGCCGGCAGCGTCGTGACGCGCGATATACCGGCTTGGGAGATACACGGAGGTAATCCGGCAACCTTTCGTAGAGTACGCCCCAATTTAGTTGAGCGACATGGTCAATACCGGCCGATACGGAGAAGTAGTGCTGACCGGCTTTGCGAAGCCGGTTGATTGCAGGAATCCCCATGCATATTGTTCTGCTCAACCAATTCTTCTGGCCTGATAGCGCACCGACAAGCGAGTACGCGGCTGATCTGGCCGAGCAGCTCGTCGCCGAAGGTCATGCGGTGACGGTGATCTGCAGCGCAAGCTTCTACGGCGGAGAAAGCAGCCGTCCCGAGCCTGCTGTGGATGTCTGGCGTATTCCTACGCCGAGCTTCTCGCGACGAGGCGCTGGTCGGCTTGCCTCGTATCTGTTTTTCTTCCTGGGCAGCCTGCTTTCGCTCGCTTGGATCGGTAAAGCCGACTGTGTCGTTACCATGACCACGCCGCCTTTTTTGGGATGCGTCGGTTGGATCCTGCGCAGACTTACTGGGGCTCGACACATCCAGTGGGAAATGGACTGCTATCCGGAGGTCCTGAAAGGCTCCGGATCGTTGAGCGAAACCCACTATTTGTTCCGCGTGTTAGCTGGATTGGCACGATCTCTGCGAAATGGTACGGACCGGGTAGTCGTGCTGGGACCCTGCATGCGCGACCGTTTGATCCGCAGCGGCGTCCGGCCCGAGAAGATCGTCATCGTGGAGAATTGGGCCGACCCCGAAATCATCCGAGTTCTGGAATGGCCTACCGGCGATCTGATTGTGAAGTACTCCGGGAACCTTGGGAAAGCGCACGACTCAGAAACCGTCAGCGCTATCTTGTGTTCCGATCGCTTGCAAGGCTCGGTACGGTTCACCTTCGCAGTTTCAACGGAACAGAGGAAATCTCTGGAACGAGTGTTTCAGGGTTCGTCGAATGTCCAGTTCGAAGCCCTGCGCCCGCGCCATGAGTTGTCGGCTGCGTTGGGATCATCGCACATCGGACTTGTGACACAATCCGCCGAATACCTCGGAGCTCTGGTGCCAAGCAAATTCTACGGCCTCCTTGCTGCTGGACGTCCCGTGTTGTTCATCGGACCTGAAGGTGCGACCCCAGGACGATGGATCGAGCAGACCGGATGCGGTTGGCACATTCACAATGGCGACTCGGGTGCTCTCACAGAGTTGCTTAATCACCTTTCGCGGCATCCGAGCGTTGTGGCCGAAGCAGGCCGCCGAGCTCGCGCCCTCTTTGAAGAGCGGTTCACAAAAAGCAAAGGACTGGAACGTCTGGCGAGAGTAGTCTGCGCAGACCGGCAGGCCAGCACCCTCTCTTTGTCTCACAGGCTGGTGGAGGACTGATGGTTTCCGTACTTCTGCTCTCGTTCATTGCGCTGGCCTTCTGTCTTGTCTTGACTCCGCTCGTCAGGGACGTGTCTTTTCAGCTGAAACTGGTCGACAGGCCGGATGGAACTCGCAAGTTGCACACGCGGATCGTGCCGCGCACCGGTGGTGTCGCGATTGGGCTGGCCTACGCGCTGACGTATTTCGTAGCGTCGCTGCTGCCGTCCAGTGTTCAGGATGGTCATGATCTGTCGTTACTCTATCGCCTTGCGCCCGCCGCTGCCGTTATGTTTGCAACGGGACTGCTCGATGATCTGATCGCTCTTCGCGCGCACCAGAAGCTTATTGGACAGATTGCGGCGGCGACCCTTGCTTACACTGCAGGGATTCGAATCATGTTGGTTGCCGGCGTCAACACAGGAGACTGGTGGTCCGCTCCTGTCACGATTCTCTGGCTCGTAGGGTGTGCCAATGCCTTTAATTTGATTGACGGAGTAGACGGCCTCGCCGCGGGCGTAGGAATGGTTGCCACGCTCACCACCTTCGTTGCTGCGTGGCTGCACGGCAATATCCCGCTCGCTTTGACGACGCTACCGCTCGCGGCCGCCCTGCTTGGTTTCCTCCGCTTCAATTTCGCTCCAGCCACGATTTTTCTGGGCGACTCCGGAAGCCTATTGGTCGGGTTCCTGCTGGGTGCCTACGGCGTGATCTGGAGCCAGAAGTCGGCGACCCTCCTCGGACTGACCGCTCCGGGCATGGCTTTAGCTTTGCCTCTGGTTGACGTCGGCGTTTCTGTGATCCGCCGCTTCTTGCGGCGTCGGCCGATCTTCTCGGCGGACCGCGGCCATATTCATCACCGGCTCCTCGATGCAGGCCTCACCCCGCGGATGACGACATTGACCTTGTACGCGTCCTGCGTGGCTGCCGCGTGTCTTTCGCTCCTCCAGACGCTCTCAGATGGCCGCATTGCCGGGCTGATCGTGGTCCTCTTCGCGGCCTGCTCTTTCCTCGGCATTCGAGTTCTCCGCTACGACGAGTTCGGTGCAGCGTTTCAGTTCCTGCGCCGGGACGCGTTCCGCCATGCGGTCGCGACC
>DASQVJ010000353.1:0-7682 GCA_035640835.1 Bryobacteraceae bacterium | reverse complement strand
CAATACTTGGCCGAACGAGCCTACATGGCCGGTGCGGTCGCAGGCACGTTCCTGGTGCGAGGCAACGTCCGCCGCGGAGTCGTCTTCTCCGACGCCAACATCGCGTTGATCGGCTCCGAGGACCTCTTCGATACCTCGGATCTCGTCTCGCACGCTGGCGGCAAGAAATCGACACTGGCCGCGTTCCAGGCCGACATCGCCGATCTCAAACCGGGCGACTTCGTGGTGCATGTCACCCACGGAATCGGGAAGTTCGTCGGCATTCGCACCATCACGCAAGGCGATCAGCCTGGCGATTTCATGTTGCTTGAGTATGCGGGCGACTCGAAGCTCTATGTGCCTTTAACGCGCATGGACCTGGTGCAGAAGTATCGCGGCGCGGGTGAAGGCTCGCCGCCGCCGCTCGACCGGATCGGCGGTCAAACGTGGAACAAGACGAAGACCCGTGTGAAAGCCAAGATGCGCGACATGGCCGACGAGCTGCTCAAGCTCTACGCTCAACGCAAGATCGCGCCCGGCTACCCCTACTCACCCGATTCCAATTGGCAACGCGAGTTCGAAGACTCCTTTGAGTTCTCGCCCACCAAGGACCAGCTCAGTGCCGTCAAGCAGATCAAGCGCGACATGGAGAGCCCGCATCCCATGGATCGTCTGCTCTGCGGCGACGTGGGATTCGGCAAAACGGAAGTCGCGATGCGTGCCGCCTTCAAGTCGCTCGGGGATGGCAAGCAGGTCGCGGTGCTCGCGCCGACTACTGTCCTGGCCCTGCAGCACTTCGAGTCATTCAAACGCCGCTTCGCCCCGTTTCCGGCCCGCATCGAGATGGTGAGCCGCTTCCGCACACCGAAAGAAATCAAAGCGGTCCTCGAAGATGTCGCGGCCGGCAAGGTCGACGTGCTGATCGGGACTCATCGCTTGCTGTCGAAAGATGTACAGTTCGCCGACCTCGGGTTGCTGGTGATCGACGAAGAGCAGCGATTCGGCGTCAAGCACAAGGAGCGCCTGAAGGAGTTGCGGAAGAACATCGATGTGCTCACCATGAGCGCGACCCCCATTCCGCGCACGCTCCACATGTCGTTGCTCGGATTGCGGGACATGTCGATCATCGAGACTCCGCCCAAGGACCGCCTCGCCGTCCACACCGTGGTTGCGCACTTCGACGCGGATCTGATCAAGACTGCCATCGAACAGGAGGTCAGCCGCGGCGGACAGGTCTACTTCGTACACAACCGCATCGACAGCATCTTTATGCGGGCAGCGATGATCCAGGAGCTACTGCCCAACATCCGCATCGGCGTGGGTCATGGACAGATGGGCGAAGCGGATCTCGAGAAAGTCCTGCTCGGCTTCATGAAGCATGACTATGACGTGTTTGTATCGACGACGATCGTAGAGAACGGCATCGACATCCCGCTCGCGAACACGATCATCATTGAGAACGCGGAGCGCTATGGTCTGTCGGAGCTGTACCAGCTTCGAGGACGCGTCGGCCGTTCAAACCGCCGTGCCTACGCCTATCTCCTGGTGCCTGCGGATACCGAATTGAGCGAGGTCGCGCGTAAACGTCTCGCTGCTTTGAAAGAGTTCAGCGACCTCGGTGCCGGCTTCAAAATTGCTGCGCTCGATTTGGAGCTTCGCGGCGCGGGCAACCTGCTAGGCGGCGAGCAGCACGGCCAGATCGCTAGTGTCGGCTTCGACATGTACATCCGGATGCTGGAAGAAGCGGTAGCGGAGTTGAAGGGCGAAGAGGTCCCGCCCGAGATCCACTCGACCCTGACCTTGGGACTCGAGATTCGCATTCCGCAGGAGTACATCTCCGACGAGCATCAACGGCTGCGTACCTACAAGAGAATCGCCGATTGCAAGACCGACGAAGAAGGGCAGCAGATCCGCGATGAGTTGTCAGATCGCTACGGCCCGCCGCCGGATGCCGTGCTCAACCTGATTTCGTTTGCGATCGTGAAGAGCATCGCCGAGCGCCTTGGGATCGAAGCGGTCGACCGGAGAGCTGGTGCCCTGAATCTCAAGTTCCACAAGGAGTCGAAGATCGACCCGCAGCGCCTGCTCGACATCGTGCAGAACACCCAAGGAGCGCAGTTCACTCCGGCCGGTGTTTTGCGTGTGCCTTTGAAGAGCGATGCAACCGCTCCGGAAGTCCTGACGTTCTTGCGAGACCTGCTCGAGCCTGAGCCCGTCGCGACTTAGGCTCGAGTTCGGTCGGAAGAGACGCTAGCGGGAAGCCAGCGCCATCGTGGCCCACGTACTGGCTGCGTGTGAGATCCACTGGTCGTGGCCGTATGGGAAGCCGCTTTCAAAGTACGGTTGGAACTTGGGCGATCGGCTTCGCACCATCCACGAGCCGTCTTCATTCTGGGTCGAGATCAGGAAGCTGCGGCCTTTCGCACGGGCCGGGTGATCTGCTGCATAACCGGCTTGGGCCAAAGCGAAAACGGCCTGGCCGGTCCCCATCGCGTCCGACGCGAGCCACTTATTCTGCGCCCAGCCGCCATCCTTCCTTTGCGTCGCCGCAAGGGCTTTGGCATGCGGCTGCAACTCGGCCGTGCTGGCACCAGCCCACTTCAAACCTTCGATCTGCATCACTCGCTCGTCGGTGCTGTTGGGCTTGGCGCGTGCCAGCCAGTTTCGCGCTTTCGCAATGCGCGCGTCCCACTCGGGCTTCCGAGCCGGAGGACCATACAACGAGATCAGCCGGATCGCTAAAGCCGTTCGATGAATCGTGCTGTCTTCCATCGGTGGACGCGGGATTGCGGCGTAAGGCCACGATCCGTCAGCCTGCTGCTGCATGGCGACGTTGGCTACCATTGAGTCAGTCACCACATCGGGCTCTACCCGGTCGGCTGCCATTGCCATTCCCGCGTAGCCCAACGTATCCACACCACCCCCAAACTCCTGACGCAGCATGAAGAGCTGCTCGCCGCGCGTAAAACGTCCGCGGGTCACTTTCATCAGATCGCTGAAGGCCTTCTCGTCAATCGCATACCCGACGTTCCGCAGGTGTTCGGTGGCAACGGCCGTGAGGTTGATGTGATGGCACGCCGGGCACCCGCTTTGCTTGAAGAATTCGGTCGACGTGCGCGTGAGTAGGCCGAAGCTCTTTTCCACCACCTCACGAGTATCGGCGGAGAGCTGCTTTACCGGAGCAAGTTCGGGCTTTTGGGGAATTCCTCCAAGCAACTTGATCGTCTCGGGGTTGCCCGTTCGTTTGGCCCAATCGAGTGCCGTCGCGCCATACTTGTCTTTCAGGTCGGTCTTGGCACCTTTGGCCAGCAGCAGCTTGGTAACGGCCGGGTCGTGGCGATCGGACACAACGGAGAGCATCAGAGCGGTCATTCCGCGACTGTCGACGGCATTCACGTTAGCTCCTGCATCGATCAGCGCCTGAGCCACCTTGAGCCCTCCATAAGGAACAGCAACCATCAAGGGTGTCAGCAGCTTCAACTCGATCTCGCCGTGCTTCACCTTACCGCCAAACCTGTTAACACAATGCGGATCTCCGCCGTTCGCGATGAGTAACTTCACCAGCTCAAGGTCTCCCCATGGAGCCGCCGCACCCAAAGCGCAGCCGAACTCGGAGTCTTGTTTCTCCTTCACTCCGAGATCGAGGACATACTTCGTCATCCCAAGGTCACGAGCGAATGCCGCGCCGACCAAAGCGTTCATGCCTCGGGCATCTTCCGCTTTCGGCTCGGCACCTTTCGCAACAAGCATCTTGAGAACGTCCAGCGAGCCTGGGTTCATGGATGCGACCAGGAACGCGGTGCGGCCGGACTTGGAGCGGGCGTTTGGATCCGCACCGGCTTCGAGCAGCAGTCTTACTTTCTCTTTCTCAGAAACGGAAAACATCAGCGGTGTGGCATCCGCGACGCTTTTGGCGCTCGGATTCGCGCCTGCTTCGAGCAGCAACTTCAGGGCATCGACTGTCCCGGAGACTGCCGCGAGGTGGAGTGCGGTGTTGCCCCAACAAACAGGTTCATTGATGTCCTTCAGCACCGCAATTTGTGCCTTCAGGTCCGATAACCGGTTGTTGCGTATAGCATCACAAATGGGTGCCGGGGCGGCGGACAGAACGCCGGCAGTAAGCAGGACGGGTAGCCAGAGACGCATTCCAGCTCTCCTCTGTAACGAGATTCTCTGCAGTCTGATGCGTAATCGCGACTGCGTCCACGCCAAATTTCCCGTTACTAGCAAATCCAAAAAACCTTGGCCATTGCTATCCAACGCTTCTAGCGGGCTCGGCGTGCGTTCAGCTTGTTACACTCAAAGTTCCCCCCTCATGCAACTCGAGAAGGTCTACGAACCCCAGCGCTTTGAGCCACATTGGGCGAAGTGGTGGATTGAAAACCGTGTCTTTGAAGCCAACCCTGCCCAACCAGGGAGGCGCTTTTCGCTTGTGATTCCGCCGCCGAATGTCACCGGTGTGCTGCACATGGGACACATGCTGGAGCACACGGAAATCGACGTCACCATTCGCTGGAATCGGATGCGCGGGGCCAACACGCTTTGGCTTCCTGGGACCGATCACGCCGGCATCGCCACCCAGATGGTGGTGGAGCGGCAGCTGGCGCAGGAAGGCATCAAGCGGCAGGACCTGGGACGCGAGGAGTTCGAGCGGCGAGTCTGGGCGTGGAAGGAAGAATCGGGCGGAACCATCAAGCAGCAGATGATCCGCATCGGCGACTCGTGCGATTGGAGCCGCGAGCGATTCACCCTGGATCCCGGCCTTTCGCGGGCAGTGCGTGAAACATTTGTCCGTCTCTATGAGAAGGGTCTGATCTACCGTGGCGAGTACCTGGTGAACTGGTGTCCTCGCTGCAACACCGCGCTTTCCGATCTCGAGGTGGTCCACGAGGAGACGCAGGGCAGCCTCTGGCACATCGCGTATCCAGTGACCGGATCCGACGAGAAGCTGGTAGTCGCGACGACGCGGCCCGAGACGATGCTCGGCGACACCGCGGTCGCGATCAATCCTCATGACGAGCGCTACACCCACCTGCACGGGAAGACAGTCACGCTGCCTCTCATGAATCGGGAGATCCCGATCATCCTGGATGAAATGGCCGACCCGAAGTTCGGCACCGGTGTCGTGAAGGTCACTCCGGCTCATGATCCGAATGACTTCGAAGCCGGTAAGAGACATCAGCTTCCGTTCATCACCGTGATCAGCGGCCAGGCGACCATGACAGATGCAGCGGGCGCTTACGAGGGTCTTGATCGATTCGAAGCTCGCAAGCGCGTAGTGGCCGATCTCGAAGCTCAGGGTCTGTTGGTCAAGGTTGAGCCGCACACTTTGAACCTGGGTCGATGCCAGCGCTGCAAGACCATCGTGGAGCCGCTGGTTTCGATGCAGTGGTTCGTGAAAACGAAACCGCTGGCGGAACCCGCGATCCGAGTGGTGGAAGACGGGCGCATTCGTTTCACACCGGACAACTGGACGAAGGTCTACTACGAGTGGATGTACAACATCCGCGACTGGACCATCTCGCGGCAACTGTGGTGGGGTCATCGCATTCCGGCATGGCACTGCGCCAATTGCAAGCAGATCACGGTCCAACGTGAAGATCCGGTCGCTTGCGCACACTGCGGATCGCCGGACATCGTGCAGGATCCGGATGTGCTCGATACCTGGTTCAGCTCGGGGCTTTGGCCATTCTCAACGCTCGGGTGGCCTGACCAGACCGTCGATCTCGCGACTTACTATCCGACCTCGCTGCTGATCACCGGCTTCGACATTCTCTTCTTCTGGGTCGCACGCATGATCATGCTCGGCCTCGAGTGCACGGGCGATGTGCCGTTCCGCGAAGTCTATATCCATGGACTTGTTCGCGATGCCGAGAAGCAGAAGATGTCCAAGACGAAGGGCAACGTGGTGGACCCGCTCGAAGTCGCGGACAAGTACGGCACGGATGCCGTGCGGCTCGCGCTGTTGCAGGGTGCGGCACCGGGCACCGATATCGTGCTGACAACGGAGCGCATGGAGTCGGCGCAGGCGTTCGCAAACAAGCTGTGGAACGCCTCGCGGTTCATCTTCATGAACATGGAGCGGTCGGGCGTCGAGCCCTGGCTGACGCCGCAGGATGACTGCTGTCGTCCGGACGCCGAACCAGCCAGCCTCGCGGTGCCGCTCGAGGACCGCTGGATTTTCAGCCGACTCAACCGGCTTGCGGAAGCCGCCAATCGAGCGGTGGAGACCTACCGCTATCACGAGTTCGCACAGACGCTCTGGTCGTTTGTGTGGCACGAGTTCTGCGACTGGTACATCGAGCTCAAGAAGCTGCGGTTCGAAGAGAACAGCGGTCTCGATGCAGGCTGGCGCAATCTGCTTACCGTCTACGAGATGATGCTGCGGCTGCTGCACCCGGCGATGCCATTCATCACCGAGGAGCTCTGGCAGCGCATCAGCGTGAACGAGCCGAATCGGCCCATCTCGATTGCGCTCGCGCGCTATCCCCAGTACAACCCTCTCGCAGCGGACCTACAAGCCGAGCAGGAGATGAGCCTGCTGCAGGCTGTGATCACGGCCGCGCGAGAACTGCGCTCGGACCTGAAGATCGATTTGAAGCAGCAGCTCGAGGGTGTGCTGGTGACGCGTGACGGTGCGTCGCGAGTTTTTGGCGATCAGTTGCCGGCCATCGAGAAGCTGACGCGGATGAAGATTCAACTCGCGTCTTCGCTCGAGGGCACGCCGGGAGTCAAGCGCTCGACTCCGGAATTCGATCTGCTCGTGAAGGTGAGCGCTGAACAGGCCGAGGCTCAAAGGACTCGTTTGACGAAGGAGATCGAGCAACTGGAGAAGAACATCGCAAACCACAAACGGCAGCTTTCAGACGAGAGCTTCCTGCAAAGGGCTCCGGAGAAGATCATCGAAGGCATGCGAACCAAGCTGTCCGAATACGAGGAGCAGTTGAAGAAGAATCGGGAGAGCCTCGAAGCATGAGCCAGGCCCACGCCGCGGAAGACCTGCTGACATTGCTGAAGCTCGCTATTCAAGAGGATATCGGCCCGGGGGACGCGACCTCAATGGCTTGCGTCCCTGCCGATCGAAAGGCTGCGGGCACGTACTTCGCACGTGAGAGCGTCGTGGTGGCCGGCATCGAGATCCTTTCCTCGATTTATCACCTGCGAGGGGGCGTTGACGAATTCGAGATTCTGGTGCACTCGGGTGAGTTCGCACAAGCTGGGCAGCCGGTGGCGACAGTGAAGGGCTTAGCTCGAACGCTGTTGGAGTGCGAGCGAGTGTCGTTGAACTTCGTGCAGAGGCTGAGCGGGATTGCCACGCTGGCGCGTCTTTATGCCGATGCGGTGGAAGGCACCAAGTGCCGGGTTCTCGATACGCGCAAGACGACTCCGGGATGGCGGCGGTTGGAGAAGATGGCAGCGGCGGCCGGCGGTGTGGTGAATCATCGCATGGGGCTGTACGATGCGATTCTCATCAAGAACAACCACATCACTGCAGCCGGCGGTGTGCGACAGGCACTCGAGCGTTGCAAGGGCATGGATCTGCCGGTCGAGATCGAGGTGCGGACACCGGCTGAGCTGCAGGAAGCGCTGGACTTTGGCGCCACCCATCTGCTGCTCGATAACCTGACGCCGGAAGAAGCCCGCGAGTGGATCGCCACCATCAACAATCGGGCGACGGTCGAGCTCTCGGGGAACATACGGCT
>DASQVJ010000352.1:0-5093 GCA_035640835.1 Bryobacteraceae bacterium | reverse complement strand
GTTCGGCGCCGGCCTCGATATCACTTGGATAATTCACTCCGGCCAGCAAACGTGATCGTCCGGCCTCTTCGGCCAGTGCTTGCAGGGACGATGCTTCGTTGGGCAACAAATACGAGAGCACTGCCGCTGCTGCAGCCGCTGCTGCCGCGTGCTCCGACGGATACGATGGGCTCTTCGGATTCGGCACGGCCGTCGCGAGTGTCGGGTCCACCTCGCTTGGCCTTGGCCGATTGTAGAAGTACTTCGACTCCCAAGCGGCAACAGTCGCATCGTAGACCGCTAGCGAAACGTACGTGTACGCGCGATGAGCAAAGGCAGAAACCGGCTGGTTTGCGCGAACGCGCTCGGAGATCAGCTCGATCCACCGATAGCCGGGTGAACCGGCGTCCCAGTATCGAATCTGCTCCGTCGCTTGCGCATTGGGTGCTGCATTGAAGTCGCGCAGCCATGCGATCTCTGCGGCCGTTCCTGCTGCATCGGGCGGTGGCGCAACTCGGAAGTCTTTGCCTGATGAGATGATCCAGGTTCTCCAGTTTCCGGCCGTTGGCTCGATCCCCGTGGCAGTTTGGCCCACGGCGAATTGACAGAACAAGACAGACGTCAGACAGAATGCCGCCGCCACATTCGCGAGGCCCAGTAAGTGTGTTCGCGTAAATTTCCTCATAGACTCCTCCTTCGGTTGTTCGGGGTTGATCAAGCGCAACACGAACCTGTCCAAGCCAATGTTGTTGCGTCTGTTTCCTGCTGCCTTCTCAGGTGGGTAGCTTTGTCTGAGAAAGCGACACAAATGCCGATCGCCCGCCATCGAGGTAAGCGCGAACGCCGTCGATATTAGGTGCTATTGGTGACGTTTCATCCCGTTTCGTTACGGAAGAGTAGTGAAGCGGACAGCGTACCGAAGGGGACAGCATGAGTCATGTCATGGAGTCCACTTCAGACCCTTCGCGACGCAACCGTTAAAATGGGCGGGCAACCGCAAATGTTTGAAGAGCAAAGCCTTTTGGAGGGATTGCGGTCCGCCCTCGACAGTATGGGCACAAATCAGATAGCGACTAGCGCGAGGCTCAAACCAGACGGAGCATCAGTCGTTCAGCAGCCTTGAAGAGGCGATTAGACAGGCTTTTCCGGCGGGGGATCCACCTCGCACAGGAACAATAACTCTCGACGATCGAGGTGAAATCGATCAGGCCATCTACGCCGACAAGAAGTGGGATGAAATTCACCCTATGCTGCTCGACCCAAGTGTCTTTGCGATGACGGTGGCTGCGCTGCACTATTACTTGCCCGCCTACCTCTTGGCAGTACTGAATTACGATTGGTTCGACGCACAGCCGCTACTCAATGCTTTATATACACATGAAATGCCCGCCGAGGCTTCGCCAAGCCAGTTCTGGTGGCGTGAGATTTCCAGGTGGGAAGAGCTTATGAAAAGGCTGACGATTGAGCAGAAGCGGGCAATCCGCTTGTGGCTTGAATTTCTGACAGAGCGCAGCAGGGTTTCAGGTGGCCACGAGCATAGGCTTAAAGCTCTGACGACGATGCTTGCTGCTATACCTCCCAATTCCCCTAGACATTGAGGTATTCTGAACACCATGAGATGGCCGCTTGCTATCGCCCTAATCATGAGTGCCTCCCTCCTCGCCAACGACCCCTCCACTTACCGCACCGAAATCGAGTCCTGGCGAGCCAAACGCGCCGAGTCCCTCAAGGCTCCCGATGGCTGGCTCTCCCTCGTCGGCCTCGCTTGGCTCGAGCAAGGCGAGAACACCGTCGGATCCGCTGAGAACAACCGCGTAGTCTTGCCCAAACGCCTTCCAGCCAAAGCCGCGACCATTCACTTCGACAAAGGAGTCGCTCGCATCACGAGCCTCCCCGGTGTCGCCCTCAAAGTCAACGGCAAGCCCGTCACCACCGCCGAGCTCCGCTCCGACACCGGCGGCAAGGACCCCGACATCGCCGAGATCGATGGCGTCATCTTCTACGTCATACACCGGGATCCCAAGTACGGCATCCGCATCAAGGACCCGCAAAGCCCTGCGCGCACCGGCTTCCTCGGACTCGACTGGTACCCCGTGAAACCGGATTGGCGCATCGATGCCAAGTGGATCAAGTCGCCGACGACCATCGAGTACGACGCGATCACCGGCGGCAAACAGCGTGAGGAGAGCCCCGGCTACGCCGAGTTCCAACACAACGGGCAGACCATCAAGCTTCAGGCCACCATCGATACCGGCGATCTCTTCTTCGTGTTCCGCGACGCAACAGCCGGCAAGACCACCTATCCCGCTGCTCGCTTCCTAAAAGCAAAGGTGCCCACCGGCGATCACGTCACGCTCGACTTCAACAAAGCCTACAATCCGCCTTGCGTTTTCACAGCGTACGCCACGTGCCCCTTGCCCCTGCCGCAAAATCGCTTGAGCTTCCCAATCGAAGCCGGCGAGCGCAAATACAAGGGCTCGTCACACTAACCGCTCGGCGACCAGCATCTCTTCTTGGTCCGAGTACTCCACTTTGAACTGCAGACGCTCGCAGAGCTTCGCCATCGGCGCGTTGTCCGGCAGCACGAAACCAAAGAGCCGCCTGACCCGTTCTGCCCGAGCAACCTCCATCAGGCGGCCCAGCATCTCCGCCCCAAGACCCTGCCTCTGATATTGATCGCTGACCACGAGCGCGAACTCCGCCTCGTCCCGCCGCCACGTCCGAATGAATCGGGAAACCGCCACGATCGTGCGATGTCCCTCCGCATCGCGCGTCTGCGCCACCAATGCCATCTCCCGGTCATAATCGATAAAGCACACCCGAGTCAGTCGCTCATGTGTCGTTCGCTGCGTCAACGTCAAACCGCTGAAGTATCGCCGGTACACCGTCGTCTCCGATAAAGTGCGGTGGAAAGCGACGATCAACGGCTCGTCCTCGGGCCGGATTGGTCGAATGAGCAAATGCTGTCCCGATCGCGTTTGGAACTCGCTCGTGTATTGCTGCGGATAGGGACGGATCGCCGGCTTCGGCAACTCCTCCAACACAACGTCACGCCCAAATAACGTCAGCACTGGATTCAGCGCAACCACCTCCGTCCCGCTGACTCCGAGCGATCCAATGGTCACCGTTCGAATCGCCCGATGCTCCACCACCATTCGACTGAGCTGTACCAGCAGCGCTTCCAGTGAATGCAGCGCGTCCTGTGTGATGAGCCGCGGCAGCGCCCGATAAACGCGAGTGTTCTCCATCAGTCTTCGCGCGAGGGTCGTGTTCAACGGAGGCAATCCCATCGCTTCATCCCGATAGTCGGACCCGAGTGCACCTCCCAGACCGAACGCGATTACCGGGCCAAACTCCGCGTCCACAAAGGTCCGAAGCTGTACGGGCAGGGAAGACTCGTTTGACGTCGAAGCAATGCGGTAGCACTCAAGCACCTTCGCCGCGTCCTCGCCTTCAAGACTGAGCTCTTCGCTGTCACGATGCCGCGCAAGCATCGCGACGCATTCCGAGGCCCGGCTCTCGTCAGCTCCTCCGCCAACCAGCGACGGCGTCTCATACAAGCTCCGCAGATTCCGCGAATACTGGCACATGTACTCAAACGCTCGAGCCGCCGTGTCCGGATAAGGAAACGTCGGGATGCCCGCACCGTTCAAGATCTCGACAGCCCGCGCAACACCGCGCGCCCCCATCCAGCTTGCGAGCACTGGCTTGCCGCGCTGCTTCGAGCGCACCAGTGCCTGCGCGATCCCGACGGGATCAGTCGTGTCGGTCGGCGCCACAATCACCAGCGCGCCACCAACCTCCGGGTCATGAAGCAGCACATCCACCGCGAGCTCGTATCGCTGAGGGCCGAAATCCTGCCGCAAATCGATCGGATTCCTTCCGCTCCAGCCGTCCGGCAACGCCGAGTTCAGCCGCGCCATGGTATCGGCACGAAGCGGCGCAAGCGAGCTCACCTTCCCCTTCAGAGCCGCTGCGGCCATCGCCCCCGGACCTCCAGCGTTGGTCACAATCGCCAACGTCGGCACGCGAGGCCGAGGCTGCCGGTCCAGCACTTCCGCCATGTAGAACAGGTCCGAAATCTGCTCGACTCGCAGGACCCCACATCGCCGGAACGCCGCATCCAACAATTCGTCCGTGAGCTCGTCCTGCGACGGCAGTCCTCGCGGCCGAATCACGATCACTGGCTTGCGCAGCGCCGTCTCCCGCGCAGCCGATACAAACGACCGCACATCCCCGAGCCTCTCGAGATACAGCAGGATACTCCGCGTCTGCGGATCATCTCCAAAGTGCTGGACAAGCTCCGCACAGTCCACATCCGCCATGGAACTCGACGCGACGAACCCGCTGAACCCGACGTGTTCCTGAATACTCCAATCGAGCACCGCCGCCCCAAGTGCCGAACTCTGACTGATAAAAGCAACCGTACCCGGATAGGCTAACTGCGGGGACTTCGAAGCGTTGATCTTCTCGTGTGGATTCTGAATTCCGAAGCAATCTGGTCCGAGCAGCCGGACACCACAGGGGCCAACATCCTCACTCAATCGCGCCCTTCTCAGCAACGCCGCGCCCGAGCAGCGCGCTTCCGCACAACGGCGAATCAGCGCAGGTACAAGATCCTCGGAGGCATCGATCAGCGCCAGGTCGACATCACGTGGCAGCTTGAGCGCTTCCATTTCACCCTCATGAAACGACAGATCGCCGCTGAACGACGCAGCAAGCCTCGCATGCACTGCCTTCGCGCCGATGACGGCAATCGATCTCGGCCGAAAGAAACAGTCGAGAGGCTTCCGTTCCACAACGGTTCTATTGTCGCTTTCAATTCGGCTAGGGCGCGAAGTACCCGTTCACATCAATTACCAGGTCCGACGTCCCCGACACATACACACTAATGGACCCATTCGACGACGCAGGCACGATCGCCGCATTCGCCACCACCGCCCCATTCGGCGAATTCAGCGTCGACACCAACGGCTGATTCTGATCCGACGGCCACGTCGTCAGGAAGCCCAGCGGTCCCTGCGGCACAACCGTGAAGTTCAACGAGTACACTCGAGCCGTGGCAGGGATCCCGCAACGGCTCAACGGAATCGGGAAGACCCTCGTCGTACCCG
>DASQVJ010000351.1:0-8800 GCA_035640835.1 Bryobacteraceae bacterium | reverse complement strand
AAGCGCTCGACCGTCGTGGTGGCGAATCCGTTTGCGGCGGTGGTGAGCGAGTACTCGCCGGCGGGCAGGGATATGTAGTAAACTCCCGCACCCGTGCTGACGGTGGTCGTCTCAACGCCGGTGCGCAGATGTCGCGCGGTCACGCTGGCGGCGCCGAGTACCGAACCACTTGGGTCGGCGACCACGCCGGTTACGGCTGCCCGCTCGAGCTGGGCCTGGAGGAAGGATGCTGCGCAGAGGAACAGCATCAGGCCCTGAAAATAGCGACGTAATGTCATTTTTTTTGACCTTATTTATTTGTTGTGTTGCCTGGCTGCTTAGTGAGTGAGTTAGGCAATGAGCCGAAATCGTAGAATTGGTGCGCAATGTGTTCTTTCGAGATCGAGACCACGCGCAGGCCGGACTTGTCGCCTCCGAGCGGCTTGCCGACGGGTCCGGTGGTGATCATGTGGAGGTCGCCGTCAGACGCGATCGCGTTGCGGTGGTAATGACCGGCGAAGATGTAGCGGACGCCGTGGCTGCGAAGGAGATCAAGATAGCGCTTGCGGCGGTCGAGGGGAATGTTGAAGTACTGATCGGGCTCGTCGATCGCTTTGAGGAAGAACGGATGGTGTACAAATACGATCGTGTGCGCCGCGCCGGATTTCTTTGCCTGCGCGAGCTCCTTGCGGAGCCATTGTTCCTGTTCATCGAGTTCGGCGGCGGCGAACTGCGGTGAGTGGATCAGAGATGAATTGAGAACGATTCCGTAGACGGGCCCTTCGCGAAAGCTGTAAAAGTCTGGACCAAGTTTTTTACGGTATTGTTGCAGCGAAGCGGAGGTCGGCTGGTTGCCGACGTCGTGGTTTCCGGCGACGCGGTAGATGAGGATGTCTTTATCGAGCTTGCCCTCGATGCGCAGATATTCGGCTATCTGTTGCTCATCGCCCGGCTGATTCACGAGATCGCCACAAACGACGACGAATCTGGGCTTGAGCCGGTTTGCTGCGGCGATCGCAAATTCGAAGTTGGCGGATTCCTGATCGTAGTTACGGTTTGCCGCGAACATGCCGAATTGTGTGTCGGCGAACTGAAGAAAGGAAACGTTCGCGGCGGCTTCTTCGGCTGCAAGAGAGGCGCTCAGAAGACAGGCGCCGACGACTATGGGCAGAGTACGGCCCAATATTACATTTGTGTGTCTAAGTCCCATTATTTCAATCAGATGACGAGGCTGGAGTGCCTCTCGGAAATCCCATTATGGGCACCGTGCGGTGTACCATGTAATGAGAATTCACTGTCGCGGGCCGCGTTTTGACAGTCAAAAAAGCCGTTTATAGCATTGAGGATGCGGGGATGGACAGGTCAGAGCGTTCCGCACTGATTGAACGTGTTGCGAATAGCTCCACCTTCAGCAAGTCTTCCCGTTTGCGGGATCTTTTGCTGCATCTGTGTGAGAAGGCAACGCGACCGGACGATCAGGATTTACGGGAACAGACTATCGGCTCGGAGGTGTTCGGCAGGCCGCAGGATTATGACACGGCGTCTGACAACATCGTCCGGTCGAGTGTGTTTCAGCTTCGTAAAAAGCTCGCGCAGTACTTTGAATCGGAAGGCCAGAACGAGCCGGTTGAGATCGTAATTCCCAGGGGCAGGTATGTTCCGGAGTTCCGGACTCGTGAGCAGCAGGTGAACGAGGAAGTCGGCGCGACGGAATCTCCGCTGCCGCCGGTGATCGCAACAGGGCCGTCGCACGCGACATACAAGTGGGCTATCGCGGTGGGAGTTATGCTGGTGACCTCGCTTGCTTGTGTCGTTTTTGTGCTTTGGCGTGGCGGGGTTCCCGTCATTTCACAGTCAGGGCCGTTTTATGGCTTCTGGCGATCTCTGTTTAACCCGTCGCAGGAGACCTATATAGTGGTCGCCGATTCCGGATTCAGCCTCCTGCAGGATGTCACGGGGCAGAAGCTGACGCTGGAAAACTATCTCGCATCTCCCGCGCCACCTGGGGTCGGTCCGCCCGAGCTGATTAAGCGCATCACGTCCCGTCAGTACACGAGCGTTGCCGATGCCGCGATTGCTTTCCGGCTTGGGGCTCTGAACAGCAGAATTGGCGGTCACGCGAGCATACGGTCGGGCCGCTCGCTTAGCATTCGGGATTTCAAGCTGCACAATCTGATTCTGCTGGGGAGTTCGCGGTCGAATCCATGGACGGAGCTGGTCGAGCCAAAGCTGACCTTTCAACTGGATTACGATCTTTCTCCTCCGCAGGGATTCATTCGAAATCGCGCTCCACGCGATGGGGAACTCGCGATCTATCGCTCGACGCAGGCATCCACGCCAGGCGATTCCTACGGCCTCATCGCGTATGTCCCGAGCCCTGAGGGATCGGGTCACTTACTCCTGATCTCCGGGACGAACATGGAAGGGACGGAGGCTGCGGCGGACTTTTTGCTGCGCGAGGCGAACTTCGATCAGCTCTGGCAGAAGGTCAAGGGGGATGACGGACGGTTGCCGTCATCATTTCAGGCAATCATTCGGGCGCGGAGTCTGGGCGGAGCGGCGATGCAGCCGACTCTGGTCGCGTGGCGCGGGTCGTTGTAGTCGGCACGAATCAGTTCCGCCCGGCCGAGGCGGCTCGTGAGAAAAGCAGTAGCGATGGACGAATGAGAAGACCGCGCGACTTGAACAAATCCGCGCCAGGTCTCACCCCACTCATCACGACTTCGACGGGCAGTAATCCCGACGAGGTCGAGTTTTGATACGGTTGAGTGGTGGCGCAGTCGCACGCCGCCACCAGGGTGAGCGGCGGAAGGGCTTTCTAAAGCCGGAGCACTACCGCAAGCTACTCGCAGAGCTTCCCGATGAGCTGAAGCTTCTGTTCGTCGTCGCGTATCACGTCGGCCTCAGGAAGGGAGCGCTCCTCCGGATCAAGTGGGAGCAAGTGGATGTCGCGGCCTCCTGCATCTGGATGGAAGGGAAGCGAGCGAACCGAAAGCCGGAGCCCGTGGCCGTGCGGATCTACGGCGATATGAAGACGTACCTGGAGACGCAGCCTCGGACGAGCGACTTCCTTTTTGCGCGTGGCTCCAAGCCAATCCGCGACTTTCGTTTGAGCTGGAATCTGGCGTGTCAGGCAGCCGGCGTACCCGGTCTCCTGTTCCACGACCTTCGCCGGACAGCCGTCCGGAATCTTCGGCGGGCGGGAGTCGCGGAATCCGTAATCATGAAGATTACTGGTCACCGCACGCGCGGTGTCTTCGAGCGCTACAACATCACGGATCAGACGGACACGATCGAGGCGGGGAAGACGGCCGAAGAGTACCTGTCCCGCGAGCATTCGCGATCCGTGGCACAAAATACGTCACAAACGAAAGCGAGGCCAGACTGAATGTTCGAAAGGATCAACAGCCCTGAAAAGCATAAAGGCCGCCGGAACCATGTGGTCACGGCGGCCTTTAATATGGTGCGGAGGACAGGACTTGAACCTGCACGAGATTGCTCCCGCTAGCACCTCAAGCTAGTGCGTCTGCCAATTCCGCCACCTCCGCAGGTGGAAACTCGGGGTACTCCTACTTCTTATTACTTTTCTGGTTCTTCTCGCTTTCCGGCACCGGGATTGGCTGCGGTGCTGATGGAGCTTGACCTTCCTGCTGAACCGAAACCGTCGGTCTCTTGCCCGGGTTCGCTGGAGCCGCACCCTTGGGCTGGGCCGGAGCTTTGGTCCTTTCGAGAACCGAACCCGACCGTCCTGCGTTCTTCGTCGCAGCGACCGAAAGGCTCAAAGAAGTAATCATAAACAAGGCCGCGGCACCGGTGGTCAGCTTTGAGAGCAGCGTCGCCGAACCTCGCGGTCCGAACGCTGTCTGCGAGCCCATGCCGCCGAAAGCTCCTGCCAGATCGGCCGCCTTACCGCTTTGCAGCAACACCACTAGGATGAGGAAGGCGCACACGATGATATGAATGATTGTGAGCAGGATAACAAACATACTGCTGAGAGCCTTTAACCAGTATACAGCCGGGCGTCGGCGATCGCAAAGATTTTCCGTTTGACTTGCGATCGTCAATCGCGGTAACTCTATTAGAAGAAACCTCGAAGTCGGCGCGGTAGCCAAGTGGTAAGGCAGAGGTCTGCAAAACCTTTATTCGGGGGTTCGATTCCCCCCCGCGCCTCCAACCGAAATCGCATCTTCGGATCTTCCAACTGCTAACCATCTAAGCCTGCTCGCTTTTCACGCACTCGTGGTTCGACGGAGAACAAACATCCGTGTACTTGATGAGCAGCACCTCGTTCCTCTTTTCGTTGAACATCAGCTCATCGACGAAGCTCTTCGCGATCAGGAGGCCAAATCCGCCGGCGCGCATACCCTTGCTCTCACGAGTTTCCGAGTGCCTGGTCGGGTCGTCATCGGGGTTCGACAGCGCGCAATGATCTAGCGAGTCAGGGCTGAAGCCTTCGCCTGGATCACGGATCGCGTACACGATCGCGCGCCTGGTACGTGCGGCATGCACCTCGACGAACTTATTCGGATCGAAGTTGGCGCCGTGTTCCACCGCATTCATCAGGATTTCGCGGAACGCGATACCGAGTTCCTCGCGTTGTGCAAGAGGCAAACCCGACCGGAGTTCCCGGCAGAACAGCACGATCCTTTCCGCCGTAGCGCGGTCGCAACGTGCTCGCAACGTGATCCAGTTGGCGAGACTCGAGATCACTTGTATGCCGTCGTTTGACGATTCCTCTTCCAGAGCCGCATTCAGCACGCGCTCCACGATGAAGGGCTCCGCCGGCAGCGTCAAAAGAGCGAAGGCTTGTTCCCGGATGGCGGTGAGGATATCTTCCGTAGTGCTCTCCTTGGTGAGGATGATGACGCGGGAATCGGGTCGTGTCTTTCGAATTTGACGTAGTAACTCGAGCTGATCGGATGTTGTCGCCGAGGCCGTGGTCACCACCACTCGGAAGTCGGACTGGCGTAAGGTATCTAGTGCCGATTCGACATCACACCGCACGACGGCCCAGCTTTCTGGTATCCGGAAAGAATCATCGCCCAGATCCTCGCAGCCAATCACCAGTAGATTCTGCTCCGCCATCTTCGAACCTCCCCACACGGAATGCGCGCGGCCCGGTGCCTGTTCGGGCACCTCATTAGATCTTAAGTCGTCAATCTGAAAGAAACGTGCGGAAGGTGCTTGGCCGTAGCTCAAACGGCTGCGAGCGCATCCTGCGCCACAGGCTTGACCCACTCCTCGAAGTTCGTGCGGAACATCCTCGTGATATCCGCACGAATCTGCTCGCGAGTCACCGGCCGCCCATCTTGCGCAAGTAAGTCATAAGCATTCGCAAGAATCGGCGCGAACGTCCGCCGCGTATTCCGCCATTTATAAATCACCTGCTCCAACACACGCGCATCCGAGTGCTGTGGGATGAACGTTGTCCCGAGCATCTCAAGGCGTTCGCGCGTGATCTCCTCGACCACCGATGGGTTATTCAAAAACCACCAGCAGCCGAACGGCATCAGGTTGGCGAATTTGCGGGCGTAGACGCAGAGCTCGTGCTGGTTCTCGCGGCTGAGCACGCTCACGAAGAATCGATTATGAGGGAACTCGACGCAGAGTCTCTCGAGTGCGCGCAAGTCGGCTTTACCGGCACCATCGCCGGCAAGCTTCAGCGCGGGATTCACCTGGTAGCGCACGCCGATCATGAGCGACATCGGGATGTCGAATTCACGGCACGCCGGCATGACGGCTCCCGCGATCAGTCGCGAGCGCAATGAGTCCTCGGGATACTGGAACGTATCCGGCAAGGACACGGCCATGTACACGGGCTTCGTCAGCTTGCACCAGTCCTCAAGGAAGCGGCGCACTTCGCTGATGGTTGATCCGCTACCGTCAGGCTCCATCTGATAACCCTTTGATTTGAGGATTCGCCAGTGGTCGGGATACTTGTTCAGCACGCGATCCAGGCGCAGCACTGAATGAAACGGCGCCTCCACATCCAAGCCCTTTTCCCACAGCGGACCCTCAGCAGGATCAAGTGGATCGTTGGTCATGACGGCATCGCTGATTCCTGCGAGCTCAAAACAATGCCCGATGTGCGATCGCAATTCTTGCGCAGCGAAGAACTTCCGAGCTTCCCGCAAATCCGGCGCATCCGTAGGCAAGCCGAACGCCTGAAGCACGGCGACGACACCGCGAGTTGCTTCCGAAACGGGCGGGTTCTCGACAAACAGCTTGCGCCAGATCAGATCGGCCTGTTCGGTCTTGTTCATCGCCCAATATTGCTCGGGGCGACCTCGCCAGGACCGGAACAGCTCGGCCTCGAGATAGTGATACGTCACAAGCTCGTCAATGCCCCAAAGCCCCAGCGAGCCCAGCGAAGGCATGAACAGGTGTGTGTGAATGTCGATGAACTTGGCTGCGGCCAGTTCCTCGGCAACGATCTGGTGAAAGTTAGTGCTCATGAGTGCATTCCGGGAAAGCAGCTAGAACCGTGTTTCCTTTATAGCCGAGTTCCTGCATCAGCCCGGCTTGAGACGTGTAGTATCCATCGGCGGTCAGATACTTGAAGATCGCGAAGAAACGCTCCGGCATGCTCTTGGCCTTGCCTTTATCGACGGCTTCGCACAAGGGCATTAGCATCGCGATCTGCTTGTCTTCATCGAGCGCCAGGAAGTCGGCCTTCCTCAACCACGCGAGACCCTCGGCGAACAGGCGCTTATGTCCCTCGTTCGCGAAGACGACCTGGTCGATGTAGAGCGGCACACCCGCGGCTGATGCGGAGGGCGTCGTTGTTTCGGGGATGATGAGGTCGGCGACCCGCGAAATCAGGTTCAACGAATCGGCGTCGAAATGTTTCGGCTTGGCAGGGGGCGCCGGGACTGCCGTCTGAGCGTGCTGGTGCTGGCCGTACAACTCGTCCGCCGAGAACGGAAAGGCACAAGTCGCACTGATCGCACCAATAATCTTCAAAGCATCACGACGTTCCGCCATCTACATCTCCCCCTTTCGCAAGCGGCTCGCGATGTGGTCCGCCGTGCGAGCCGCAAGCGCCATAATCGTGTGTGTCGGATTCTTCTCCGACGCCGACGGAAACACACTGCCATCGACAACGTAAAGGTTGCGAACATCATGCGTACAGCAGTTCGCATCCACCACAGACGTCTTCGGATCCGATCCCATTCGAGCGCCGCCCAATTCGTGATTTGTGCGAGGCTCATCACCAACAGCCAGGATCTCCGCCCCGGCCGTTTTCAGGATCTCCACCGACCAGCGATTCATGTCGTTGAAGATCTTCATATCGTTGTCGCTCCAATGCATATGACGTCGCGCCAAAGGCAACCCGAACTTGTCGCGCCCTTCCGGATCAAGATCGACATAGCTCTGCGGGTTCGGGAGCATCTCACCATAAGGCGAGAACACCAGGAACGCTGGGTAGCGCTCGCGAATCGATTCCTTGTAAGGCTTGCCCATGCCTGGCATGCTGCGAGCCCAACCGACCGACCGGCGGTTTTGATACCCGAACTGGACACCGAAACTACGCGCGTAATCGCGCTTGCGGTTGTGCATGAACGACGGCACATAGGCATGATCCAGGAAGCCTTCGTCGTTCGTTACCGGCTTACCGATTAGTTCCGTGAGGAAGCACTGCACGCCACCCGTGAAGTGCGGGATGAAGTCCTTGCCGAGATGCCCGCTCGAGTTCGCCAGGCCCGTGGGATAACGGCTTGACTTCGACATGAGCAACAGAGCCACACTCTGCACGCAGGCACACGAGACAACAACGGTCTTGCCCCGCACCTCGCCTTCGGCAAGCGTTTCGCGATTGACGAAACGAACTCCGGTTGCGCGATTCTCGTCCGAGATCATCACTTCGCGCACCACCGAGTTCTGATATGTGTCGAGCTTGCCAGTTTTCAAAGCCGGCACCATGTGAACGTCCCACGAGTTGTATTTCGCCACCACGTCACAACCCGCCATGCAGTTGCCGCAGAAGTGGCACGCGGCACGTCCAGGGCCCGGTATGCTGCGCGTCGCCTTGCGCACGTGGATCACCTTGACCCCGAGCTTCGCCGCGCCTTTGGCAACAATATGATCGCTGCACTTCATCGGCACGGGCGGCAGGAAGATGCCGTCGGGTAAATCTTCGAGCCCGTCTCGATTCCCGCACACACCGACCTCGCGCTCGATCAGGTCGTAGTAAGGCGCGAGGTCCTGGTAATCGATCGGCCAGTTCTCGCCTGCGCCGTCATGCGACTTGCCTTTGAAGTCGCGCTGCCCGAAACGCCACGCGACGGCGTTCCACAACATGGTCTTACCGCCGAGTCCACGGCTGCGTTCACTGTCGAAGCCGGGCTTTCCGGGCTTCATCGTCGGTATGGCTCGATTCGGAAATTCGTAGGGAAGTGCGTGTGTATTGAAGTCGGTCCGCGTGTTCACTTTCGGACCGCCCTCCACCACCGCGACGCTTACGCCCTTGCGCGCGAGGTGGGCCGCGAGCGTTCCTCCCGCGGCGCCGGACCCTACTACGATCACGTCGTACAACTTCGGTGCAGGCATTGTTTCCCGACTACTTTATCGCGTAGCGGGAACGAGTTTGGCTTCGATGTCTTTGGCGATCTGGCCGCCGTGAAAACGGCCGTTTTCGATGAAAATCTCGTTGGTATGCATGCCGGCGACAATCACTCCGGCAAGGTAAATCCCGCGCCGCTCGCTTTCGAGTGTTTCCGGATTCGTTTCGGGCCGGAGTGTGTCGGGATTCAGGGTAATTCCGTTCGCTTCCAGGAACTCGAGGTCAGGCCGATAGCCGGTCATCGCAAAAACAAAGTCA
>DASQVJ010000350.1:0-2817 GCA_035640835.1 Bryobacteraceae bacterium | reverse complement strand
GAACGGAAAGCCGTACGCCCTCAACTACAAAGACGGCGTGATCTACACGCATACAGCGCAAGGCTGCGGAGGCAATCCGAACGTGGCTTATACATATGACCTCGCAACCAAGAAAGTGGGCACGTGGGGGCCTGCGGGTGGCGGTATGTGGGGGCGCACCGGTCCTGCACTCAGCAAAGACGGCACGATGTACACAGGGACAGGAGACGGCCGTTGGGATCCCGAGAACGGAAGCTTCGGTGACGGCATCGTGGGACTGAAGCCGAATCCGGAAACCAAAGCTCTCGAATTAGTCGACTACTTTGCTCCCACCAATGCGGAATGGCTTTACTCGCGCGACCTGGACATGCAGGTGACTCCGGCCATCTTCGATTTCAAAGGCAAGGAACTGATGGTGGATGCAAGCAAAGAATGCCGCGTGTACCTGATGGATACCGCATCGATCGGGGGCGACGATCATCGTCACCCGCTGTTCACAACGCCCTTGATCTGCAATGAAGACGTGAACTTTGCCTCAGCCGGCATCTGGGGGTCCATGGCCAGTTGGGAAGACTCAAAAGGAACGCGTTGGGTGCTGACTCCGTTCTGGGGCGCTAAGCATTCCAAGTTTTCAGCGCCGATCGAGAACGGCCCGGTAAAGAACGGCGCAATCGCGGCGTTCAAAGTGGAGGAAAAGAACGGGAAATTTCAACTGACTCCCGCCTGGATTTCGCGTGACATGAACCGAGCCGAGCCGCCAGTGATTGCGAACGGTGTGGTTTTTGCCTACGGCAGCGGCGAAGATACCGATCAAGCGTATCCAGACGTAGGTCTGGATGACGTAGCGGAACGCCGGATTCCGGGATCGACCCACGCTGTCCTGTACGCTCTCGACGCGATGACCGGCAAGGAGCTTTGGTCGAGTGGAAACGAGATCACTTCCTGGAATCATTGGAGCGGGCTTTCCGTCGCCAACGGTCGCGTCTACATAGGCACGTTCGACAGCAATCTCTACTGTTACGGCCTGAAGAAGTAGCAGGACAAGGGCAATGAGGAGAGTAGGCGGAGGTTTGGCCGCTCTGGCGCTCTTGGGTTCGCTGCTGGCCGCGCAGACTCCGGAGAATAGCGACAGGGTTCGAGCACTCGAGCAAGAATTAGAAGCAGCGCGTCATCGACTGATGGATTGGGCCGGTCTCACGCGCTATGGCAGCGATGACACCGAGATCCCTCCTCCTCGACCGGATGAGAATCGGGTCGTGTTTCTTGGCGACGATATCACTGAAAAGTGGGAAGGCCCTTTTTTCCCGGGCAAACCGTACATCAATCGCGGCATCGAGAGGCAAACAACGCCTCAAATGTTGGTCCGATTTCAGCAGGACGTAGTGGCGCTCCAACCCAAGGTGGTGGTGATTGAGGGAGGCTCGAACGATCTCGCCGGGCTGACGGGCCCTGCCACGGAAGTGACGATCGGGCAAAATCTGAAGTCGATGACACAACTCGCGAGGGCCAACGGGATCCGTGTTGTACTTGCATCGGTAACACCGGTCTGCGACTGCTACACCAATCAGACTGCGCGGCGGCCACAAGGCAAGATTATCGGACTGAATGGATCCATCAAACGGTACGCCGCGGCGAGCGGCTCTGTTTATCTTGATTACTACTCGGCTTTAGCGAACGGCCGCGATTTCAAGAAAGAGTTAACAAGCGATGGGCTTCATCCCAATGAGGCCGGGTATCGCGTGATGGCGCCCTTAGCGGAGGAAGCAATCTCTAAGGCGTTGGGCCAGGGGAAGTGAATTCGTCGTTTCGATGTTCGAATCTGAAGGAGCTTAGCATGAGAAAACTGAGTGGCCGTTCCTTGCTCTGCGGCAGTTCTTTGGTCGTGTGTGTCAGCGTCTGTTATGCGCAGTTTGGCCGGGGCGATTCCTCCTGGACTACCTCTGGCGCGGACGCGCAGCGCTCGTCCTGGGTACGCACCGATCCGAAAATCTCGAAAGAAGGTGTTGCAAAACCGGACTTCCGTTTTTTGTGGAAGCTGAAACTCGGAGATGCTCCCGGGCAAGCGAACACGCTTACACCCGCTGTCTTGCTAACCAAATATATCGGCTATCGTGGCTTTCGCGATCTGGCGCTGGTCGAGAGTAACAACGACAAAGTCTACGGCATCGATGTTGACCTGGGGCGAGTGGAGTGGACCGCACCGCTGAAAGCGCAAGGGACTGGAAGCTGCGCCGGCGAGCTGACGGCGGGCTTGGCTCGTCCCACGGTCACAGGCTTTCCGGCCATAATGGCCCCAACCGGACCTGGACGGGGCGGCCCGGCACGCAGCGACGTCGGCGAACCGGACGAAGGCGGCGTAACGCTGCGGCAGACGGGACAGCTTGCTCGCCCGCAGCCCGCAGTTCCCCCGGCACTTGCGCCCGGTGCTCCAGCCGCGCCGGGAGGCAGCAATGCGCCAGCAATGCCAGGATCGGGCGGCGCTGTGCCGACTCCCCGGCGAACTCCGATCGTTATGCATGTGCTGGGTGCAGACGGCATGGTGCATACCATGTATGTCTCGAACGGCATTGAATCTGAACCGCCGCTCGAGTTCCTACCGCCCGGCAGTGCGGCACGAGGTTTCATAGTCGTCAACAATACGGCTTACGCCGCTGCGAATGGCTGTACTGGCGGGACCGGTGGCGTCCGGGCTCTCGACCTCACCTCAAAACAGATTGCTAAATGGGACGCAACAACCGACATCGCCGGGTCCGAAGGTCCCGCGTTTGGTCCGGATGGAACGTTATTCGTGACGACCGCAGCGGGCGAAATGGTGGCACTCGATGGCAAAACACTGGA
>DASQVJ010000349.1:0-3289 GCA_035640835.1 Bryobacteraceae bacterium | reverse complement strand
TCAACCCCTCGACGAGCGTGGGGTGAGCCCAAATAGCATCCCGGAGCGCAGTGTACGGCAAGTCGGCCATCATGGCAGTCTGAACCGAAGCCATGATCTCCCCACCGTCCACCGCAAACGCTGCAAAGCCAAGTAAGCGGTCGCTGTTTACTTCCACCAGCGCTTTCAAGAATCCTCGGGTTTCAGAGAGTGTACGTGCGCGCAGCACACGGTCCATCGGGATCTTGAACAAGCGGTACGGGATGCCTTTTGCTTTAGCTTCCTTCTCGGTTAGCCCCACGCGAGCGAGTTCCGGATCGGTAAAGAGGCAGACCGGAATTTGCCTGCCGGTCGTGACATGGTTACCGCCCGCGATATTGTCATGGACGACGCGGAAATCGTCAACGCTAACATGCGTAAACTGCGGACTACCTGCCACCTCGCCGATCGCCCACACGCCGGGTGCCGTTGTCTCGAGCCGCTCGTTGACATTGATGTAACCGCGATCGGTCACTTTCACGCCCGCCAATTCGAGTCCGATATTCTCAGTATTGGGCCTCCGGCCCGCCGCGACGAGCAGATGACTGCCTTCGAGCGTCTTCTCTTCCCCGCCCTGCTCGACAACAACACTTGCCGAATCGCCTGACTTACCCGAAACCCGTTTGATGCGTGCGTTCAAGACGGCGGTGGCGCCTTCGTCTTCAAAAAGACGGCCGAGAGCTTCACTCACATCATCGTCCTCCCGATGCATCAAACGGTCATTCCGATCGATGACGGACACCTTGCTGCCGAATCGGCGCATCGCTTGAGCTAGTTCTATGCCGACGTAGCCGCCGCCGATCACAATCAGGTGTTCCGGGATGTGATCCAATTCGAGTGCCTCGATATGCGTTAGTGGCTGGGCTTCAGCGAGTCCGGGAATCGGCTCTACTGCAGGCCGCGTGCCGGTACTAACGATGACATTGGCCCCGCGGAGTCGACGAGTTGTTCCATCAGCTAGCGTGGCCTCCACTGTTCTCGGACCTACGAAGCGCCCGAAAGCAAGAATGAATTCCGCTCCGGTTTTGTTGAAGTTTTCGCGATAGACGTCATTCAGGCCCGATACCATCGCGCGTTTGCGGGCACGCACGGCCGGCATCTCAATGCGGAGCCCATCCGCCGCAATACCGAACTCGTGGCCTCGTCGAAAGTACGATGCAACCCTCGCACTGTGGAGGATGTTCTTGCTTGGCAAACAGGCGATGTTTGGGCATGATCCACCTATGTATTTGCGCTCGATGACCGCAACGCGCTGTCCTTGACCCGCGAAAGTCCATGCGGCGATGGTCGATCCTGTGCCACCGCCAAGAATCACAATGTCATACTCTTCCGCACCGGCGACTTTCTGTTGGTGAACTGAAGAAACGTTTTCCATGAATTCGAGTGATCTCCTTTCAGACTTATTCACGCGCTTAGAACGACCCAAGGCTTGCGCCACCATCTACGAACAACGTCTGACCTGTAATGAAACCTGCGCTCTGGCCGGCAAAAAAAGGCTATCGCCGCACCAATCTCACCTGCGCGCGCGAACCGCTGCATCGGCACCTTTGCCAGGTAGCGGCTCTCGCCCTCACTGCCTTGCGGGTTATTGGATCGAAATAGCTCAGTTTCAGTTGGACCTGGCGCAACGGCGTTTGCTGTAATCCCGTCAGCCGCGAGCTCTATGGCCATGGTGCGCGTGATACTTTCTAGCGCAGCCTTTGCCGCAGCATAACGTGAGCGAAACGCGAGCCCGCGCGTTACAAGACTGGTGACATTGATAATGCGGCCGAATCGCGCGTTGCGCATACCCGGCAATAATGCCTGCGTGAGTTGCAGCGCCGGCCGCACGTTCAAATCCACGACTGTGGCGAAGACTTGTGTATCGACAGCACCAAACTCCTCATGTTTTGAGACGCCCACGTTGTTCACGATCCCTAGCACGTTGCCGTGATCGACCAAATCCTTAGAAAGAGCCTCAGTCTTGGCTTGGTCTGCCGGATCGGTTTCAATGAACTCTCCGGGAAAATCGGGAGGCGACTTTCGTGCGATTCCTATGATGGACCAACCGTCCTCAACGAGAGCATCAGCGGCTGCGCGTCCGATTCCTTTCGAGGCACCGGTAACCACGGTGAACTTCGTCATGACAGTACTCCGGAGCCCATGAGTCAAGCTTTGCTTTGCATTGATTTGACAAGAGCAGCTGCTGAGGCGCCTTCGAGCGAGAGACCGTAACCAATTTCCCGTACGATGCGCTCCTTCAAGGGTCGAATGAAGTGCGCACGGGTGTTGCGGCGTGTTACTTCCGGAGCTTTCAGGTACAGCGAGGCGAGCTCGCGCGCCCGAGCCAGCGCGTTGCCATTTGGCACGACCTCGGCAACTACTCCCCAGTCGTGCGCGGTGCGTGCAGTCAGTGGCTGGGGATTCAACAGGAAAGCCTCTGCTCTCCCTGCTCCCGCACGGTAACTCCAGGTAGTAAAGATTCCGTCGCCGGGCACAATGCCACCGGCAAAGTGCGGCAGGTCGTTAAACGTAGCTCCTTCGCCCGCCACAATCACATCGGCCATCAGCGCATATTCGGAATGCACGTTAGCTTGTCCTTCGATAGCCGCGATGACGGGCACGCGAACATTCGCTAAATTCTCGAGAATCTGGACGCCTTCATCGTGTACCTGACTCCAAATTTCCGAGTCCGCCACGTTGCCGAACGATGAGAAGTCGATGCTTGGGATGAACTCTCCCGCCGTTCCAGTCAGAATGACGATCTTGTTTGCCCGATCCTGCGCAATTCGGTAAAACGCGTCGACAAAGTCCGTATGGTCCTGCGCCGTAAACGTCAGCGGCTGGCCCTTTGTATGGAACTGGACGACCAGAACCCCCTCTGTATCCCGTGTCATTTTCACGCTGCGGTAGGCAGACAAATAACTTGGTTGGTTCGCCTGAACATCAGAATTTCTGTCGGCTTCAAGCTCGGCTACTTGACTCATGAGATCAACATAATGGCCTGACTCGGCCTTGAGAAGACCGGTCTGAGTAATAGCATTTATTCCCGAAGAGAATGGATCTCCCTTAAAGCGACGAAGGACAACGCTTCGCTTGGTGCAAGCTCTGGTGAACGTCTATGCTGAAAGTGCGAAAGGCAATTGACCGCTATCGCCTCGAGGGAGAAGTGCGCCCGCGGCGGTCAAGCTCGATCTTTTCCCACGGGGAAGACTTGTTCAGCCCAATGCTCCATGAAATTATCGCCAGCGATCTGGATATGACACACCTCGAAACTGGTGCCCGTGGTAGA
>DASQVJ010000348.1:0-6399 GCA_035640835.1 Bryobacteraceae bacterium | reverse complement strand
GCGGGCCAAGGCAAGCTGACGTTCAGCGTGCCAAATGTAACGACGGCGTTGACGACGCGGATCGTGAGCGGCGTGGCTCCGAGTACCGTTGAGTTCATCATGGAGCCCGGCCGGAGCGGTGTGGTGAGACAGCCGGGGACCAACTTGTTCACCAACGCGACCGGAGGCACGGGTGCGGCAATCAACGTGACGCTTGCAAGCGCGGAGGCGATCAACTTCCCACCGACAATCCGCGTCTACATGAACTTCCGCCAGACCGATCAAAGGGGCATCATCATTCCGGTTCCGACGGCATTGAATGCATCGCAGGGCTTGCAGGAGATGCTGCTCGATGCGAGGCGGAACCTGATCTACGTATCGAACGCGGGGTTCAACAGGCTTGAGGTGTTCGACATCCAGAAGCAGCGTCTTGTGACGCCGATTGAGGTGGGACAACTTCCGAGGTCGATGGCGATGTCGCTGGATGGGAGCTTGCTGTATGTCGGCAACATGGGCGGCGAATCGATCAGCGTAGTGGATCTGGAGACGCGCCGGGTTCAGGGAAGTATTGAATTCCCGCCGATTCCGCGTGCCGGGAATCAGAACGCGATTGCTCCGGTGGCGCTGGCGATGACGCTCTCGGGGCTGCAGTTCATGATGCAGAGCCCGCAGAACGCGACGTTCTGGAGATTGATCGGGAACCAGGCAGTGCCGAGGATCGCGAACTCGCTGACACCGGCGTCGGTAACGAATCCACCGTATCTGATCGCGAGTCCGGATGGGCTTTATATGCTTGCGCTGACCGGCAACGGGTTCGGGTACTTGTACGACGCGTTGGTGGATAACTATACAGCGTCGCGACAGATCTATGATCAGACCCCGATCAGCTATTACGGGCCTCTGACGGCAGCTCCTGGCGGGAACTTCTTCATCGTGAGCGGGCTGGTGTTGAACTCGGCGCTCGGCGTGATTGGGGGATCGGAGAGGCCGGGGCAGACGGTGGTAACACCGAATCCGATTCCGGGTCAGCCGCCGATTCAGCAGACGGTGAGCGCGGGCCAGCGCAATGTTGCCGCGGCTTATGCAATGGATGAGAACACCTACGTTCGCTTGTCGACTCCGGTGAGACAAAACCAGAACAGCGTGACTCGCGACGATGCGAGACCGACGCTGGAAGTGGTGGATATCCGAACGGGCGCGGAGTCGATTGCGGGTGTGTTGCCGGATAGCGTGCAGCAGCAGGTATTCGGGCAGACGCGCGTGAACGTGCCTTCGAGGCAGATGGTGGTGGATGGGAATGGGACGGCTTACGTGATCGGCTTGTCGGGAATCACGGCGATTCCACTGACGGTGGGAGGTGCTCCACCGCGTCCGTTCATTGTCGGGGGTGCGCAAGGGGTTACCAACGCGGACGGATCTACGAACATCAGGCCGGGCTCGTTTGTGGCGATTCGAGGTCAGAACCTCGGGTCGGCAGCTCAGGCGGAGGTGGTGCCGCTGCCGACGTTGCTCGGGGGGACTTGCGTGGCGGTGGATGATACGCCCATTCCGTTGATCGAAACGTCAGACGGACAGATTCTGGGACAGATCCCGGAGGACGCGCGTCCGGGACAGAACGTGCTGCAAGTGCGGTCGCTCAACTCAGGTCAGCAGAGCGATCCGTTGATCATCAACATCCAGCGACTGCAGTAACGCTCAGTGCTGGCCGGCAAGCTCGCCTGGGCGTGCCGTAGGATACGGCAAGTGTCGGCGTCGCGCCAAGTAGCGTGTCAACGCATGGTCGATAGACAAGGCGCCAGCTCCCATCCAGATGATGGCGAGGGAAACTGCCATCGCCAGCAGGTGGTACTCGTAACCTTCGCCCTGCTGATTCCCGGCCCAGTTCATAAAGAGGCCGTTGGGAAGATGGACCAGCAGGACGGCACCGACCATGAGGCCGAAAATGCCGGTGGCCGCAATACGGGCGAACAGGCCGATAATGAGCCCGAGGCCACCAAGGAACTCAGTGTAAATGGCAAGAACCGCGAGGACTGGCGGGAGACCGAGGCCCTGAGTGAACATATTGTAGGTCGCCTCATAACCGCTACCGCCGAACCAGCCGAGCACCTTCTGAGCTCCGTGGGCGAACATAATGATGCCCAGCGTAAGTCGAAGAATGAGCGGCAGAACACTATTTTCGGTCGCAAGAAGTCGGTACATATCGTTTGTGACCTCCTAACGTTAGACGCTGAAGGTAGCTCGTGAGGTGCGTATTGCATGGTACGCTGGAAGTTCCAACCAAAAATCTCCAGGAAAAGCAACCAGGTACAAGGATTTTGAAAGTCGGTTTTGTAAGTTTGGGCTGCCCGAAGAACCTCGTGGACAGCGAGGTGATGATGGGTCAATTGGTGGCGCGAGGTCATGAGCTCACCCCGAAGCCGGAGGAAGCCGACGTCCTGGTGGTGAACACCTGCAGCTTTATTGATCCGGCAAAGCAAGAGTCGATCGACACCATCCTCGAGATGGCGGAGCACAAGAAGACTGGTCGAGCGAAGAAGCTGATCGTGGCCGGATGTCTCGTGGAGAGGTATCGGGGAGATATTCAGAACGATCTCCCGGAAGTGGACGCCATTATCGGCACGAACGAGCTTGATCGGGTGGTCGGGCTATGTGAAGACTTGCCGGATGAGGGCGGATCGGCAGAGCCGTACCTGTATCACGACCTGACGCCTCGGGTGCTCTCGACGCCTCGGCACTATGCATACATCAAGATCTCGGAAGGCTGCGACCATCCGTGTTCGTTTTGCGTGATACCGCAGTATCGAGGGGCGAATCGGAGCCGGCGATTTGAGTCGGTGGTAGCTGAGGCGACGCGAATGTTTGGCCAGGGGATTCGTGAGATTAACCTGATCGGGCAGGACACGACGGCTTATGGCGAGGATCTCGGGCTGAGGGATGGGCTCGCACATTTGCTGGCGAGACTGGCGCAGATCGAGACGCCCCAGGAGAAGTGGGTGCGATTTCTCTATGCGTATCCAAACCGGGTGACGACACAGTTGCTCGAGACGATTGCGGAGCATGCGGCGATTGCGAAGTACATCGACATGCCGCTGCAGCACTCGAGTGCGCCGGTGTTGAAGCGAATGAAGCGCGGGGCGAACGGTGAGATCTTCCTCAAGCTGATCGAAAAGATCCGGCGGACGATTCCGGGTGTGACGTTGCGGACGAGCTTCATTGTCGGGTTTCCGGGTGAGACGGATGCGGACTTCGAAGACCTGTGTGCGTTTGTGAAGGCGGCGCAGTTCGATCGAGTCGGTGTGTTCTCGTACTCGGATGAAGATACGAGCGCGAGCTATCATCTCGACGAGAAGGTGGACTCGCGAACGATTTACAATCGCAAGCGAAAGCTGATGGCGACGCAGCGCAAGGTTGCCAAGGCTCGTAACAAGAAGCTGGTGGGCAGTGAGTTTACGGTGCTCGTGGAAGGGCCGTCCGCGGAGACCGAACTGCTGTGGGAATGCCGGGCGATGTCGCAGGCGCCGGAGATCGATGGTGTTTGCTACATCAACGATTTCGGTGAGAGAGAGCCGAAGCCTGGTGAGATGAGGCGGTACATTGTGCGCGAAGCTCACGACTATGATCTGGTCGGTGAACTGACGGACGAGGTGCTGGACACAGCACCGCCGGCGCCATCGAATCCGTTTGTAATTTTCACGGGGGCGCGGCCTGAAGGGTCGCCACGCCATGTATGAAGTGTCCCATTTGCAAGAAAGAAGTCGACAAGAGCAACCCGGAGATGCCGTTTTGCAGCGATCGCTGCAGGTTGCTCGACTTGGGCGCATGGGCTGACGAGAAGTATGTGATCTCGACACCTTTGCAGCCGCAAGAGATTCCAGAGGACGATTCCAAGTTCAAAGAATGAGCGACCGGCTCGCGTTGCTTTTAGCCACGTGGTTTGGTTGCGGCTACTTCCCCATGGGTCCGGGGACGGCGGGATCGCTCGGTGCGATTTTGGTTGCCTGGATGCTGCATCGCGGTGCGGGGGTCCCCGTGTACTGGTTCGCGGGTCTTGGGTTGCTTTTGTTCCTGCCTGGAGTTTGGGCGGCGGGTCGAACGGAGCGAATCGAAAGCCGACAGGATCCAGGGCTTGTGGTGGTGGACGAAGTGGTGGGCCAATGGATCACGTTAGGCGCTGCGAGCGAATTCTCGACGGGTCCGGTGCTGGCGGCATTTGTGCTCTTTCGATTGTTCGACATTTGGAAGCCGTTTCCTGTGCGCAAGCTCGAGGCATTGCCCGGGGGTTGGGGCATCGTGTCGGACGACGCAGCAGCAGGTGTGTACGGCGCGTTAGTCTTGTATTTAGGTTACAAGTTCTTCTAGGCACTCCCATGTACAAGAAACAAGATGCAGGCGACGGTCCTGTGATCCTGGAAGTGAATCCGCCCGCGGCTATCCCGGGGGGCGAATTGCAGATTCGAGGTAAGGGTTTGATTCAGGCCGAACGGCCAACGGTGCGATTCGGCGATGTGCGGGCGCCCATCATCATTGGCTCTGATTCGCTTGTGATTGCGCGCGTGCCGGAGGGGACGCTGGTAGGCGACCTGGTGGTGGGAGATGGCGACGGCGAACGGTTGACGTGGACCTGCGACATCGGGATACAGATCGCGGACGGGCTGCACCCGGTAACGAATCCGGCGGTGGACAAGTTTGGCAATATCTTCTGCACGTTTAGCGGGTCGCGCGGGCAGAAGACTCCGGTGTCGGTCTTCAAGGTGGACTTGAATTACAATGTCACACCTTTTCTTACGGACCTGATGAATGCGACTGGGTTGTTGTTCGACAAAGAAGGCATGTTGTATGTGTCGAGCAGGCACGATGGGATCGTCTACCAGGCGACACCGTCCGGCAGCTTGTCTGTCTACGTGGAAGGCATGGGCATCGCCACGGGCTTGGCGTTCGATGCTGAAGACAATCTGTATGTCGGCGATCGCAGTGGAACGATCTTCAAGATTGCGCCGAACCGGCAGATCTACGTTTTCGCCACGCTCGAACCGTCGCTGGCTGCCTATCACATGGCGTTTGGCAGCGGCGGTTATCTCTACGTGACGGGTCCAACGACGTCGAGCTTTGATTCGGTATATCGCATCTCGACCGAGGGTGAAGTGGAAACCTACTACAGAGGGTTGGGACGGCCGCAAGGAATCGCTCTGGATGCGGACGACAATCTCTACGTCGCAGCATCGCTGCAAGGCCGACGGGGAGTCGTGCGGATCAAGCCGGATCGGACGGCGGAGTTGTTTGTGTCGGGTCCGAATATTGTTGGCGTGGCGTTTGCACCTTCGCGCTCGATGATCGTGAGCACGACGAATGCACTGTATCGACTCGATGTGAACATCCAGGGCCGGCCGTTGGCGTGATGCCGTCGACACGATGAATGCCCAGGTGATCGCTGTGGGCTCGGAGTTGCTGACTTCGGGCAAGATCGATACCAACTCGCTTTATCTCACGCGGGAGCTGAATGTTCTTGGCGTTGAAGTTGTCGAAAAGTCAATCGTTGGGGATGATCGCGAGCGGCTGACCGAGGCGGTGCGCACGGCGCTGGCGCATTGCGAAGTCGTGATTCTGACCGGGGGGCTCGGTCCTACGGAAGACGATGTGACTCGCGATGCGGTGGCGGCGGCACTGGGCCGGACGCAATATTTCAACGACGAGATTTGCGATGCCCTCGAGGCGCGCTTTCGGAAGCTCAAGCGCGCGATGGTGACCATCAACCGACGGCAGGCTTACGTGATCGAAGGGGCGGAGGTGCTGCCAAACGCTTGTGGGACAGCACCTGGCCAGTGGATCGTGCATGGCGACCGCATCGTGATGCTGTTGCCGGGGCCGCCTCGTGAGCTGAAGCCGATGTTCGAGTCTCAGTGTCTGCCGCGGCTGCGTCCGCTGCTGCCGGAACAGGTGATCGCGGTGCGGCACTATCGCGTGGCGTGCATGCCGGAATCGGACCTGGATGCGCTCATCGCGCCGGTGTACACGAAGTACACAAATCCGGTAACGACGGTGTTGGGGGCAGTCGGCGATATCCAGGTTTTCCTGCGAGCTCGGACCGATACGGAAGCCGAAGCCCTGGCCCTGTTGAACGAAGTGGGCACGCAGGTGGAGGCGCTGCTCGGGGATCGGATTTACTCGAAGAATGGGGACAATCTCGAAGCCACGCTGGTCGAGCTGATGCGGGCTCGCGAAAAGAAGCTGGGGTTTGCGGAGAGTGCCACGGGTGGTTTGTTGGCGCAGAGGGTGACATCGGTGCCGGGCTCGTCAGAGGTGTTGATCGGCGGTGTGGTGGCGTACTCAGATCAGCTCAAGCAGTCGTTGCTGGGGGTCTCACCGATGACGTTGGCGGAGTATTCGGCGGTGAGTGAGCCGGTGGCTCGTGAAATGGCGATT
>DASQVJ010000347.1:0-2891 GCA_035640835.1 Bryobacteraceae bacterium | reverse complement strand
CGCGGGCATCGTACTTCGAGCCGATCAGGAACGGCCGAGCACCCGCACGATCGCCAATGCGTCCGATCAGAGCACCTCGCCCCGCATCGTTCAATGGAAACGTTTGAAGCAGGTCACGCCACGTGCGCGGAATCCCGTTTGGTCCGATGATTTGGCCTGCAGCTGTCGAATATCGAAGGCCGCCCTTGCCCTCGACAATCACGGTGTCGCCAGGCTTGAGATCGATGCCCGTGTCCACCCATTGTGCCGACCCCTTGACATGAAGCTCCTTCTTCTCGGCGGCGAACGCGAGCGCTGCGGTGGCACACACAGCGATGAGCAGAGTACGTATCATGACGGACCGACCGGGCTGATTGCCTCCATGATGTATCTTTCCACCAACGTCCATACAGCCGGATCCGCTTCCATCTTTGCATGAGCACCTCCGAACGCTCGACGTATAAAGCTCGGAGCCCTTGGTCCCCCGAAGAACGGGTAATCGAAACGCCGGTTCTCCAGGATGCGCGTGCGTGTCGGATCCTCGGCTCGGATGCGGTTCTGGCCGCGGATGGTAAACGGCTCGGACTGGTAGAGGTTCACGGCAGTCGCCACATTCGTGGGCACAAGACCATCCGAGAATCCGAAGCTATCAACCTGTATCGTGAGCGCGACCGGAACGCTCCACTGGCGCAGTTCACGCGCAAGCTTGAGGGCTGCGCCTCCGCCCATGCTCTGGCCGTACAAAATGATGTTGACCCTGCGAGCTTCCACGGACGAGATTGCGCCATCGCAATCGGCATCGAGTGCCTGCTTCACAAGTGCAAGCGCACGAGCACGTTTGTGATTCTCACACGTATCGGCGAACACACCCGGCGTTTGTCGCAGTCGCAACGCGAGCCGCCGGACACCACTGACCCTTTCATCGAATGGTTTCCAGCCGCCGACGAAGCCGATTACCAGCGTGGACCCTTTGGGCAGCGGCCTCGGGCAAGCGAAATCAGACATACGTTGTCCGAAACTCGGGAATGTCACACAGCATGTGATCAGGACAGCAAACACATGTTGGAACCGCATTTCTTGACCTCGAACGAGAAGCGAGAGACGCTTCGGTTGCACCACCTTACTGCAGGAACACCGCGGAGGCTCCTACCCACTCGAGGCCCTTGTTGAAGTCGACACCCATCTGCGTACCGCGACCGGTCCGGACAATGATGTTGACGAACTCGGGCTGCTCTTCAATCCAAAGATACATCGCCCGAAGCTCACATTTGGTGGGCCCGTACGGTGTCGCCATGGGTGCTGCAAATTCGATCCGCCGCTGGAGAATGTACCTGTCCGGATCCGCTGCCTGGATATGCTCCATCGAGGGCGCAACCACTACGCCGAGTCCCGCGAACGAAAACAGCGGCTTCAGCACCCAATTCTCAGGATCGTTTATCGACGGCGCGTCGCGCAGGAAATAGGTTTCGGGAACGCTTTCGTGCTTCAAATAAGGAAGTGAAAACTTGCTGATTCGAAAAAACCAGTTCGGATGTCCCGCCCATTCCACGTCCAGGTCTGCCGTCAGATCGAACTGCAGTTCCACATCGCGACGCTGCAACTCATCCACGATCGCGCGATTGTAGATTCTGCGAATCGTGTGGCGCTTGCCGTCATGTTCGTAATAGAGCTCGCGACCGCTCTGGCGCACATCGGTGATGTCGACCGTTCGAATGCCGCACAACTGCTCGGTAACCACGAAGTCGCAGTAAGTCTTCTGATTCTTCGGATCGATCTCGAGCAGTACCACCTCCTCCGGGTGAGCATCGCCGAGGATCGCTCGACACAGAAGCTCGCGGTATTGCTCCGTGCTGAGATGTCCCGGCAAGTGGCGCAAGCCCTCGATCTCATAGGCATCGCGATAGCACTCCGCCAGCAATGGCTGATACGCGTAAAGGCTGGGGAATCCTTGAATCTCCACCAGCTTCCACTTGCCTTCGAGATCGATGCCGAAGTCCACCTGCAGAAACATCGGCCGGCCTTCATCGCCTGCGACTCGAAAGTCCGCCGGGAGGGTCTGTTCGGAGAGCTTGAAGTACTCACGTGTCGAGAGCTGTCGAATCAACTCGAGGCCAGTGGCACCGAGGTCGTGCGCGCGATCTTCGGGCAGGAACAGCGGCGATTCGTTGTGCCGGAAGCGAGGTGGCACGCCGCCGCGCTGCTCAACAAGGGATAAGAACTTCTGATACTTCTCCGGTGTGAACTGCTGGTTAAACTGCTGGCGCAGGGAGGGAATCAAGAAGGAATTCTCCGCGATTCATAATCTGCGTGCCGTCGATCCAGATGTCAAACTCGCGACCTACGACGTCGATGTGAGTCTTCGAATACCAGTCGGCTCCGGTGTGCGCGCCGTAAGGATTTCCAAACGCGATGTGGATGCCCGGGATCTTCTCGTCCTGCAGAATGTTCCCGATGACATCATGCACACCGATATTGGTGCCGATCGCGAACTCTCCCACGCGATCGCTGTTCTCGTCGGTGTGGCAATAGGCCCAGAACTCGCTCTCAAGCTCTTTGTTCTCGCTCTCCGCTTGCACCAGACGATTGTCCTTCACCGTCACCGTGAGAGGCGTCTGCCCTAAATCTCCATACTTCTCGCAAAGGTAATCACCCACTACGCCATCGATCACAAACGTGCCGTTGACCGTCAGGGGAGTCGTGAAGGTCTCGCCCCCAGGTAGATTGCCCCACTTGTGCGGGCTGATGATGCCGCTGGTCTTCAGCCATTTGTAGTCCGGAGTGAACTCCGCAACGATCTCAGTCCCGGCGGGATTCGTCGCGCGAATCGTCCTTGCACGACTCGCCATACTCCAAACACGCGTGCTGATGCGGTCGACCTCGTCGAAGTCTGCTCGCATGCCCTCCAACATGAT
>DASQVJ010000346.1:0-10425 GCA_035640835.1 Bryobacteraceae bacterium | reverse complement strand
TTTCGGCGGAGGCGTTGCGAATAATCTTGCGGTCCGGATGGGCGGCGATCTCGCGGCCGCGGTCGCGTTCTATGGTTCTGCACCACCGCTCGAAGACGTGCCCAAGATCAAGGCCGCGGTTCTCGTGCATCACGGATCAATGGACAAACGGCTTGTCGATGGATGGCCCGCGTATGAAGCAGCGCTGAAAGCGAACGGCATTCGCTACAACGGCTATATCTACGAGGGAGCGCAACACGGATTCCACAACGACACAACCCCGCGATATGACGAAGCCTCCGCCAAGTTAGCGTGGAACCGAACGTTGGAGACGTTCAATAAGTACCTGAAAGGTTGAGGACAGTGTATGCCTGAATTAACGCGACGCGGATTCTCTCAAGCGATCGCCGGAGCCTGCTGCTCGGCCGCAGCGTTGTACGGGGACTCGGCCGAGCCATGGGCCGCCGAATCCATCGTAGATTGTCATCATCACCTCCGGCGCAGTCCGGAAGCAAGCATCACGCATCTGGACGGCTGCCGTGTTTCCAACGCGTTGTTGCTCACCCGGGACGTCCCCGCCGATAAGATACAAGCGATTCGCACGCAATATCCGGGCAGGTTTCTGGGCTGGTTCGCCAGCACCGACATCACCAAACCGGGCGCGGAGGAGATTCTCACGAAAGCCATAAAGGACGGCGCGTCCGGCTTCGGCGAACTGAAATTCCACGTCGAAGCGGCCGGACCGGAGCTTCGTCGGATGTACGCACTCGCCTCTGAGCTGAACGTTCCCATCCTGATTCATTTCCAGGAGGTCCCGCACACACCGACCGAAGGCGTGTTCGCCACAGGCTTCAAGAACTTCGAAGTGATGCTGAAGGCGTACCCCAAGACGAAGTTCATCGGCCACGCAGACGCCTTCTGGGCGAACGTCAGCGCCGACTACGCGAACGACGCCGCCTATCCCGCAGGCAAGATCAAGCGGGGCGGCGTCAGCGACAAACTGCTGGGCGATTATCCCAACCTCTACGGCGATCTCTCGGCCAACTCGGGCAACAATGCTCTCTCGCGCGACCCGGAGTTCACGCCCGATTTTCTAAAACGCCATCAAGACAAGCTGATCTTCGGCAGCGACTGTTCTTGCGCCGACGGCAAAGGCGGCGGCACTTCGCAATCGAACAACCCACCGGCCGCCCGCATGGCGGGAAAATGCGTCGCCCGCGAGACGCTGACAATTCTGAAGAGAGACACCTCTCCCGCCGTTTTCCGAAAGCTGACGTGGGAAAACGCGCATAAGACTTATCGCTTGAAGACTTAGGTGGTCGTTGTAGCGTGTCCCGGGCACTCGGGTAAGGCTTCCCGTGCCAACTTGCAGACTACAATTAGCCTCATGCGTCTCGCCTTGGTCTGCTTGTTTTGCGTCACTACGCTCCACAGTGCGGCCGCGTTCAAGGTCACTCTCTCACCGCTCGCCCATAAGGGTGCTGTTGACGGCCGGCTCATCGTCGCAATAGCAACCAACGACAAACGCGAGCCGCGATATCAGGTGAGCTGGAACCTGCAGACGGCACAAATCTTCGGCGTAGATGTGACTGCATTCACTCCTGATCGTCCGGTCCTCGTTGACGGCGCCGCGATTGGTCATCCGATCCGAAGTCTGGCTGGACTCCCGCCCGGGAAATATTATGTGCAGGCAGTCTTGAATATCTATGAGACTGTGCAGCGTGCCGACGGGAAGGTGCTGAAGCTTCCCCTGGACGACGGCGAAGGGCAGCAATGGAACCGGTCTCCAGGCAATCTGTTCAGCAAGCCTCGTCTGGTGGAGATAGCCGGCGACTCTGTCACCGATATCGAGCTTACGGAGGTTATCCCTCCGATTGAGCCGGAAAAGGACTCGAAGTACCTCCGCCAATTCCGCATGCAAAGCGATCTGCTGACGCGGTTCTGGGGACGGCCCGTCTACATCAGTGCGACCGTCCTTGTACCGGAAGGCTTCGACGAGCATCCGGAGAGACGCTACCCGATTGCGTACCGGCAAGGCCACTTCGTCGCAGGCTTCCCCTGGTTCCGCGAGACGCCTGGACCTGCCGGAGACCGCTTCGCGGAATCGGCACACCGCTTGTATCAGGACTGGACCTCAGGCCGCCTCCCAAAAATGCTGATCGTTTCGACCCAGCATGCGACGCCATACTACGACGACTCCTATGGTGTGAACAGTGCCAACACCGGTCCCTATGGAGACGCGCTGATGAAGGAGTTTTACCCCGCCCTGGAGAAGCAATTTCGAGCCATCGGGGAGCCGTGGGCGAGGGTTGTCTATGGGGGCTCTACCGGTGGTTGGATGACGCTGGCTCAACAGATCTTTTACCCGGAGTTTTTCGGAGGAGCCTGGGGATTTTGTCCGGACCCCGTAGATTTCCACGCATTTCAGACCATCAACGTGTACAGCGATTCAAGCGCCTACTACGACATCGGCCCGTTCGCCCGGCAGCCAAAACTGCTTGGGCGCCAGCCGGATGACCGTGTTTTGGCAACCATGGAGAGCTTCAGCCAGCAGGAAGCCGTACTCGGCTCCAAAGGGCGGTCCGGGGGCCAATTGGATGCCTTCCACGCGACGTTTGGCCCGGTGGGGCCCGAAGGGTATCCGGCAAAACTCTGGGACTCCGAGACTGGCGTGATCGATCCGCAAGTGGCTCGCTACTGGACCGAGCAGTACGACCTCACGGCCATTCTGAAGCGCGATTGGGAGCGGTTGGGTCCGAAACTGGTTGGCAAGCTGCACGTGACGATGGGAACCAAGGACACGTTTTTCCTCGACGCCGCAGCGAAACGAATGGAGGAATTTCTCGAGAGCACCAGGCTGCCGAGGAAGGGGCCTTACTACGGCGGAACCTTCGATTACGGGAACAACGAGCCACATTGCTGGACCGGTAGCATCCCGGCGGGCCAGTCACGCGAATCTTTTTACCTGCCGGTCTTCGCCGAACACATGCGCAAAATGGCGCCCCAGGGAGCGGATCTGCAAAGCTGGAAATGACCAAGCCGGCCACCTGCGTTCAGGCATCTGCCCGCAAAATATACTAAATACTCGGGTTTCAGTTTGCGCCGCCATCCGAACTCCCTCGATACCCCAACAGTTGTCGACGTCCCGCAGCTGTAGTACGATAAGAAATTGCTGCCGTAGTGTGACTCCTGGCGTGTGCCAGCGTAGGCCTACCGGAACCAAATCTCAGCAGAGGACATTATGTACGCAGTGATTGAAGCTGGCGGCAAGCAGTATCGTGTCGCCCCTGGTGATCGTTTGCGCGTCGAGACGATCGACGCTGAAGTCGGGGCGACTGTCGAAATTGGCGGCCTCTTGTTGGCATCCACTGACTCCGGTCAGCTCCTGACCGCGCGCGACTTGGCGGATGCTCGTGTGGTGGCTACCGTCTCCGGCCATGGTCGTGGCGACAAAACGGTCGTGTTCAAGTTCAAGCGCAAAAAGCAATACAAGCGCACCATCGGCCACCGCCAGAACTATACGGAGTTGACCGTCAACGATGTGGTGCTCTAAGCGGCCCACTTCAAAGGAGTAAACGATGGCTCATAAGAAAGGCTTAGGATCATCTAAAAACGGCCGCGATTCTAATGCACAGCGGCTCGGCATTAAGCGCTTCGGCGGCGAGAACGTCACCGGAGGCTCCATCCTCGTACGTCAGCGCGGCACCCGCTACAAGGCTGGCGAGAATGTAGGTGTCGGCAAGGACGACACCCTGTTCGCACGCGTACCCGGCATCGTCGAGTTTCGTGATCGTGGCCGCCTCGGCAAGTTCGTCAGCATCAAAGCCGCCGCCGAATAAACTCGACGTTTCCGCTTCCCGCAGTTCTGCAAGGCCGGCGCCGCAGCCGGCCTTTTGCATTCCAAGCCCACCTCGTCCGAACCTGAATTCCCATGTTTATCGATGAAGTACGAATCCGAGTGAAAGCCGGCGACGGCGGCAACGGATGCCTCGCGTTCCGCCGCGAGAAGTTCGTCCCCCGAGGCGGTCCGAGTGGCGGCGACGGCGGTCAGGGCGGCGATGTGACCCTCGTTGCCAGCGTTCACCACAACACGCTCCTTCACTTTCGCTTCAACCCCGAGCATGAGGCCCAGCGTGGACGCCACGGCGAAGGCAGCAATCGTAAGGGCAGGGATGGCGAAGGCGTCGAGCTCCCGGTACCCGTAGGCACGGTCGTTTACGACGACGAGACCGGTGAGAAGATCTTCGACTTCACCGAGCCTGGTCAGCGGTTCCTGGTTGCACGCGGAGGCCGTGGAGGCCGCGGAAACGCCCGCTTCGCTACCTCGACCCACCAAACTCCAACGGAGCACGAGGATGGCCGCCCTGGCGAGGAAAAGCACCTTCGCTTTGAACTCAAGCTGCTGGCCGACGTGGGACTCGTCGGCTTCCCGAACGCGGGCAAATCGACCCTTATCTCCCGAATCTCGGCAGCCAAACCTAAGATCGCCGATTACCCGTTCACCACCCTGGTCCCCAACCTTGGAGTCGTTACAACCGACGACCATCGCACCTTTGTCGTCGCAGATATCCCCGGCCTGATCGAGGGCGCCCACGAGGGCCACGGCCTTGGCATCCAGTTCCTTCGACACATCGAGCGCACCAAGCTCCTGGTTCATCTGGTCGACGTCTCTGAAGCGAGCGGCCGCGATCCTGTTCAGGATTTCGAAGTCGTGCTCTCCGAGCTTGCGAATTTCAGCCAGGATTTGGCGGAACGACCGATGATCGTAGTCGCCAACAAGCTTGACGCCGCGCAGGATCCCGAGCGAATCGACAGGCTTGCCGCCGCCGCCGAAGAGCACGCACTGCCATTCCGCAAGATCTCGGCCGTCACGGGCGAGGGCGTCAAGGATCTGCTCGCCGATATGATGAAGTTTGTTTTCGAGAGGGAAGACGAGAAGAAGGAGGAGCAGCCCGAGCGAACTGCTCCCTAGATCTTGAACTTACCAGCCGGAAATCAGAGCGACTGGAGAGATCGACCGGCCATCACGCGCGTAGTACTTCTGCTGGGATAACGCGCGATAAACGTTTCCGGCAACGCCCGAGGCAACCGGTCCGCTTACGCCACGCCCGCCCGTCAGCAGCACAACCACTGTCAGCTTTCGATCTCCAACGTTGTTGAAGGAACCAAACCAGCCCAAGTGGGTCGGTGTCGCGCGATCCGTACAGGTGCCCGTTTTGCCGAAGATGGGCTCGTTCGGGTCGTAATAGGCCCGTCGGGCTGTTCCATATTCGACCGCGCCCATCATGCCCGGAATCAGATCCGGCAGCGACTGCTGAATTGTCAGCTGCCTCTTCACGCGGGGTACAAAATTCTCGACCTCGGCGATTGACCCCGGATGCTGCAGGTAGTGAAGGGTGCCGCCATTGGCGATCGCGCTGACCAACGCGGTCAGCTGCAACGGAGTCAGCGAGATACCCTCGCCGAAGCTCGTCATCATCGCCATGCCGCCGTTCTTCGGCGGAGCGGGCGGAAGGACTCCCGGCTGCTCGCCCTCAATGTTCAGCCCGGCGCGCTCACCAAGCCCGAACAACCGGGCGTAGTAATTCACGCGATCATAGCCGAGCTTGACGCCGATGTTCGCAAAGTAGTTGTTGTTCGAAAGGGCGAGGGCATTCGTCAGATTCATGCTCGTCCGGCCGTACAGCCGCAGCATGGTGGTTCGGTCGATCACGTTCTCGCTCAAACCAGCCAGGGCCGCCACAATCTTTACCGTGGAGCACGGCTGATAGCCGTTACTTGTGGCCAACTTCTGATTCACCATCGTCAGAATCCGCCCTGTGTGTGGATCCGCAACGATCACGGTTCCGTTATAGGCCCCAAGCGCCTCAACCGCAGCGCGACGCACGGTAAGGTCTTCACCGTCGATGCGATCCCCATTCGTGTTGTCGCTGACAAATGTTGGCGAGGTCCAGGGTCCGCTGGCTGCAGACGAGAAATGATTGACGACCGACCTGCGGTTCTGCGCGACTTTTTTGTGCTTGCGAAGAGTCTTGGCGGCGTTCGGAGGCCGTCTGAGCGGCTGCGCCACAATGGGTTTCTGCTTTATTTTCTTGCGGGTCGCTGCCTGGGCGCTCTGCGATGAGCAAACTGTTAAGGCTAGCGTCAGCGCCACGAACAGGCGTCTAAGATAAGAGTGCATTCTCGACGAGTCCCTCGAAATCACTTGCTTAACTGCGGGATCACAACCAGAGTACCGTTGTAACTTTTATAACACAGGGTTGTTTTTACTTCCAATAACTTTCTACACCTATAGTACCCGGAAGCTTACTAATCTAAATCTCATACGCACATCTGCTTAGGGCGACATCCCCCTTCGCGGCACGGCCTACCTGCTTTTGATAGCGTTGAAAATCTACCGGGTTCGTTAAGGAAGCGGTTACGCGGCCGTCCACCCCCCATCTATCGTCAAAACTGCGCCGTTCACGAACTGGGATTGTTCCGAGGCCAAGTACAAAGCCATGTAGGCGACCTCCTCGGGACGTCCCAAACGGCCAATGGGTTGCCGGGCGTTCAGTTGCTTACGCATCTCCTCTTTTTCGTGCTTGTGATACTTCTCCAGATACCCTTCCACAAACGGCGTGTCCACCGTCCCGGGGCAAATACAATTCACTCGAAACTGCGTCGGATAGTCGACCGCGAGTTGCCGCGTCATCGCAACCACGGCTCCTTTGGTCGCACAATACGCGAAGCGCTTCTTAACGCCGATTAATCCGGCTACCGAACCGATATTCACGATCGCTCCCCCGGAAACCGTCAATAACGGGACCGCAGCCCGCGTAACCAGGAAAGCTCCTTCGACGTTTACCCGAAACAAGCGCTGGAAATCCGGCAATTCGGTTTCTTCGACTCCGCCGACCAGCCCAATCCCCGCATTGTTAACGAGCACGTCCAGCCTCGGGATCTGGCTAAACGTTTGAGTTACGGAAGCCTCGCTCGTGATATCGCACTCAACCGGTCGCGCCCCGGCGAGTTCCCGAGCCAGCGCTACGGCCCGCTCTTGATCAATATCGGCAATAATCACCGAAGCTCCAGCCTGTGTGAAAATACGCGAGATCGCCTCGCCGATGCCGCTTGCTCCGCCCGTGACGAGAGCTGTCTTGCCGTCCAGCCGAAAAGGTGTAGACATTGTGTGTTTTCAATAGTCTAACGTGCCTCATCGCCCGACCTTCTCCCGGCACTGTACGTGCGCTAACCTCAGGAAGCATGGCCGACGTCTTCGACCGCGAGCGTTACAAGCAGCTCCTGACCGAGCACTGCCCCGCGCCCATCGAGTCTGAGGAGGAACACGAGCGGTTCCTGACCCTCGCCGAAACCTTTATGGAGAAAGGAGAAGCGATGGTCCCGGAAGAACGGAAGTTCCTGGCCCTGCTCGTGATTCTCATCGAGACTTACGAGAATCAGCTCGATGAAGAGGACGAGGGCGACAACGAGCCGGCGGAACCTCCGGCACCTTTCGAAACCCTTAATCGACTCATGACAGCTAGGGGACTGGAAATTGGAGACGTCGCTCACCTGTTCGGCAACATACATATCGCAACCGAGGTGCTCAGCGGCAAACGCCCAATCACGCAGCGCCACGCAAAGGATCTCGGAAAGTTCTTCCGAGTGCCATCAAAACTCTTCGAATAGCCTTATCCCATGGGACATTGAGAACAATAATCTTATCCGTGTCCATCCGTGTTCATCCGTGGCTAATTAGCCTTTTTCCCCAGCCTGTTCAGGCCGACTCCCACTTTGGACACGAATTACAAACTCCGCAAACTAAACCCGCCGTCCACATTCAGACCCTGGCCCGCTGAGTAGTCGAGCAAACCATCGGCAATCGCACGCACCGCTTTCGCCACATCCGAACTCTCGCCCATGCGTCGTTGCGGCAGCAGCCCGTTCGCGATCTTCTCTTCGTACACGCTCTCCACCGCCGAAATCATGTCTGTCCGAATGATGCCGGGCCTGATCTCGAAGACCCCAATGCCAAGCGGTGCCAGCCTCGCGGCGTACAACGAGACACTCATGCTCAGCCCCGCTTTGGACACGCAGTACTCCGCGCGATTCACCGACGCTGTGTACGAACTGATCGAAGTCACAAACACAATCCGGCCCGACTGCTTCTCTGCCATCCAGCGCGCCGCCGCTTGCGTCAGAAAATGCGGACCCTTCAGGTTTGTTGCCATCAGCTCGTCAAAGCTCTCCTCGGTCGCCTCCAGCATGTCGCGGCGTTCGCGTGGAGCCATGCCGGCATTGTTGACAAGCAGATCTAACGTGGGGAATCGTTCGCGCGCGAATCGCAGCAAGCCCTCGCGGTCCGCGGGACAAGCCACATCGCACTGAAAGATCTCGCAGCCGGTCTCTGCCTTCAGCGACTCAGCAGCGTCCAGCCGACCTCTGTATGTGGCAATGATTTGGTGGGATTCGGCAAGTTCGAGTGCGATGCCGCGACCGATGCCGCGGCTCGCACCTGTGATGATTGCGGTGGGTTTCGACAAACAGTCAGCTTAACGCGTGCTGCCGCTGACATTGAGAGGCTGTTGCAGAGTGAAGTTCAGTCGAGTCTCCGAAGGAATGCGGACCCGCTCGCCTTTCGTCATCACCTGCACCGCGCCGCCCGCCGCCGCACCCGATGCAGCACCGATCGCCGCACCTTTTCCGCCGCCGGCGATGGCCCCGATGATCGTCCCGAGCACCGCCGTGCCTCCGACCACCTTAGCCGTTTTGCCCGTTCGCGACCCGCTGGCCTGAGTCACTTCCTGCGTGCTGACGTCCACCGGTCGCCCGTTAACCTCAACAGACACAAGATCAAGCGTCAGCTCCGTGCGACCCGATAGCTTGCCGGACTGCTTGTCGTCCACAAGCTTTGCCACCACGTTTGCGCCGCGCGGGATCACTGTTTCGCCATTCACCACCACCGGTTCATCCACCGATGCCCGAAACTCCTGGCCAACGCGATCTCGCTCGGAATCCACATCATCGATCATGCGGACCTGAATCGTTGTTCCCGCCGGTACTTCAGCCGGTGCGGCAGGTGTCCGAGGGTCAGGTGTGCGATACTCTCGATCGGACCGCATGATCTCGGCCCGGGGAGCCGGCTCTGCTTGCGCCGCGGCCGCAGGCGGAGGCGGCGCAGGTCTTTCAGCCGGTACCGATGAAACCGTCGGCCCTCCAAACCGGATTTGATCCACTTCACTGATTGGAAGTGTCTCCACTCGATCCTCCAAAGCTACTCGGATCTGCCTCGAATCGCCGCTAAGAAACGTGCCTTGTATCGTTCGGCCACTCTTCAGAGTGATCGTATCTCCCGCGGCGATCGCGCAAATTAGAGCGCCGCTTGCCAATAGTCGGAAAGATTTCATAGTGAGCACACCCCGAACTATATTGACGCATCAAGCTCGGCCAAAGTTGTCTATTTCAGAAACGTCACCTCACCAAAACGTGAGGGCTGGTGCGGATTCGGACGGTCGAGACCCGAATCCGACCACTGGCTCAAACGTCTCTCCGGCTCCACTCCATCCCAGCGATTGAGATTCAGGGTCCATTTCGACGACGGCTCCGGCGGCAGCTTCGGCGCAAGTTCCACGAAGTTCGTCCACGGAATCGCGAGCTCGAGCGTCCATCCCGAGTCTTTGTCGCTCCGCATGTTCATCGTGCCGCGATGCGTCGTCGCAAGCTGCACGCCCGTCATGTTGAACCGCTTTAGATTCATCTTCGGAAAGAAGTAAAAGTAGTCGTACAGCACGGCGCGTGCGTTCATTTCCAGCCCGTAGTAGAAATCCAGCTGCTTCGGATTCGGGTTGATGAAAATCTCAACGGCATCATCCCGATATGTCGGATCGTCGCGTTGATCGAACTGAGCGGTAATGTCCGCATCCTCGCACTCATAGCCGACGTACAGGTAAGTGTCGTCCCACAGGAGACGAGCCGTCGTTTTCTGCTTCGCACCCGTCTGCGCGTCCCATGGGAATTGAAACGTCACGGCTTGGGCCGAACTCCAAGCTGCATCGTCGAGCTTCCCGTCCACACGAATCGGAGACGTCGCCCGCTTCACTTCCATCGTTGGAACCGGCCCAGGATCGCGCTTCTGAGCGAAGGCACACACGGACACAAGCACTAGCAAAACAGCAGTTCTCGATAGCATCGGTCATCGATGCTATCGCATTCGCTTATTGAGAGCCTACGTTACTTCCGCTCTCCGATATCACCTTGCGACGGAGCCAATCGAGCCCCCACTGCGAAGCCATCATCCGGATGCGCTCGCGATCTCCGAAAAAGTTGAACCGCCGGACCTCCGCGCCCGATTTATTGGCGACGCCCATGTAGACCGTGCCCACAGGATCCCGCTCGGTTCCACCATCCGGTCCCGCATACCCCGTCACCGACAGCGCGAAATCCGCGCCCGTAGCTCGAAGCGCT
>DASQVJ010000345.1:0-3394 GCA_035640835.1 Bryobacteraceae bacterium | reverse complement strand
ATTGCCCATTCTGTTGTGCTCTTTTTTATAACATAGTAGTACTAGGCGGTTCCAGTGATTCAGTTTGTATGTGAGTGCGGCATAGGCCCGATTCTGATCCAGGTAGCGCATCAGTCTTCGGAATCAGATTCAACTCGGGCTTGATGGAAGGCAGGATGAATGAGAACGGTCCCGGGCGATAAAAAACAAAACCCCTGAACTCTGACTCGTGGGGGCCTCAACCTTGCAACTGAGCATGAGGTGGCGCAGGCACAGGGCATCTTCCCGAGATCCGTAAGTTCTATAGCAACAGCGCGTACGTGGAGGGGTGGGCGCTGTATGCGAGCGGGCGGGGCAATCACTGATAATCGGCCGGGGGCGATTACCGAAGATTGGACCGGGGCGATCATCCGTGATCGCCAGAAGAGATTCAATTTGAAGAGAATCAGAACTCAATCGGAGGACGAAGCTGGTTCGGTAGGGGCCTGTGCCTGCGAATTTGGGAAAGCGCTACCGCCGAAAGTGCTCGCGGCGTTCGAGCAGATGAACGCCCTCAAGCGGAATTCGGAGGGACTGCGCAAGTGATTTCCCCATACGGCCTGCCTCCAGGAGCTTCGCCCCGGCGCGCGACAAGGGAGCCGCCTTCCGGGTTAATGGCGCCCCCCGCGTTCGCGAAGCGACACACGGGGATACTCGCGACGTTCTTTAAAGGCACCACTAAAAATCACGACATCCGCCGCATTGCTTCGTTAAGCCTGACGTCGCGATCGTCGGCATCGACAACGAAGTGCGCGGCGTGAAGACCATGCCTGGCGGCATCGTCGTGCCGTCTGATGGCATGGTGAAGACGCAGTTGATGGAAGTCTTCGTGCGCCGCGAGGGTCGATGGTGGATCGAGGCGTATCACAACTTGGACGTCAAGGCCCAGAAGTGACCGCAGTCCGCTGCGACGGCTCGGGTCGGCCATGGCACTCAAGGAGCGTCTGTCTCGGATGAGTAACAATCAGTCTGGACGCATAGATCCGTGAGCCGCGGCTTTGGACTGTAAGGCGGCGAGTTCACGTTGCGCGCGCCTGTTTTCATATTCCTGTACGCCGCGATCGACAAATGCCTGCCCGCGCGTGAACATTCGGTAGATGATGCAGGCCAGATAACGAGCCATGGCTTTGATCGCTTTGGGTGCTCCTCGCCGGGTTCGCAGGGAACGAAAACGGGCTCCGAGATAGCTCTCGCTGTGCAGTAGAGTATTGGCGGCTCCCCGGAGTGCGGTAGCTACGCCCGTTCTTCACCCTGAGTGTTGCCTGCTTGAGAACCTTGCCGCCGCTGATATCGCGGCAGGGGGCCAGACCCAGCCACGATGTCAGATGGGCTTCGTCTTTCCATCGGCTGAAATCGGTGCCCAACGCAGCCACGACTGTTTGCGCGGTCATGACCTCGATCCCATCAATGCTGGTCAGATCCACGCCGCAGACTCTCCGCAACTCGGCTTTCAAATCGAATCGTGGCACATTCTTTTTATTGCGAGTGGATTTCTTCTTCCGGACCGGCGGTTTGACGCCGTCTCGAGCCGGCGCTTCCCGCTTCGGCAATTCGGCCATGAGTGTTTGCAGCCGCCGGTCGCACTCGGCTACCTGTTTCTGTATGAAATCGTAGGCATCCACGGATTGCCTGAGCTCAAACAGCATGTCTTCCCGCCAGTTGCCCTCCAGGCTGCGCGCCACCTCTTCTTCGCTGGCCTTAATCCGCCTATCTCGCAGTTTCGCCAGCTTCTCCGGATTCCTCTCTCCAGCCAAGATCGCCCGGATGATGGCCAGTCCTGTCGTCCCGCTGAGATCGCTGATGGTATTCGACAGCTGCACGTTCATGGTAATCATGCTCTTCTGCATGTTCGTGCTGCTTCCTTCACATGACGGTCGCGGAGCCGCCACAAGCTGCGCAGCGCCCGGATCTCATCCGGCGGGCGGAAGGAGTTCCGCAGCAGGCCGTAAGTGTGTAACTTCAACAGCCGCTGGCTCTCCTGAACATCACTCTTGCGGCCCGGTAGATTCTTCGTATGCCGCGCATTCGCCAGGCACATCTGAAAGCCGCGTGTTTCAAGTACGTCGTAGAGCGCGATCCAGTAAACGCCAGTAGATTGCATCACGACCGTTTCGATCCCGCACCTCTTCAACCAGTCGGCCATCCTCTCCAGGTCTGTTGTCCAACTGCCGAACTCCTGCACCGGTTGCGGATCGCTTGGGGGCACGGCCACGTAGTGACGTTCGTTGCCGACATCAATGCCTGCCCCGTTTCGGTTCACGATCTCCAGTCCCGGGTCTTCGGTATTCAGGCGCCTCTCCAGATCTCGACGCTGCTTGCGATTCAGCTGTCCCTTCTTCAGACGTTGGAACGTGTTTCTCTTTGGCTCTGCCATCTCATCCTCTCCTTGTGATCTGAGTGGACCGGATCCGGCTCGGCGGGCAATCACTACACAACTCTGATGCCGGAGCGCCTGGTAAGGGAAGTGTCCGAATGTTGCGTATCGGCGGTTGTCCGAAGAAGCGGTTGTATTCGCGATTGAATTGGCTAGCACTTTCGTATCCCACCTCGAATGCCGCACTGCCGGTGTCCGAGCCATCGATGAGCATGCGCCGGAGCGCTACATGCACAGGCTCAGATTGCACTCGCCTGGCTCTTTGTTGAGAAGCCTTGGATTGTACCGATCCCAGGCACTACAAAGCTTCATCGCTTGGAGGAAAACATCGGAGCAGTGCAGCTCGCACTCACGGCGACGACCTGCGCGACATCGAGAACGCCGACGCAAAGATCTCGGTGCCCGGAGCTTGATACCCAAAAGCTGGAGCAAATAACTGGTCGCTGAGCGCGATTGCACCTTGAGAGGGTAAGACTCTGTTAGTGAGTTCCTCTGGAGCAGATCGCACCACCGCCGCAGAGTCGCAGAAAATTACAGAGGAATTGAGACGTAACAGATGAAAGCGAACATGGGATACGGCCAGATGGATTCTGATGGTTTTAGGGCGATTGGTCATGCCCCGCAATGGCGACGAAATGTAAGCACGATTCGCTGGATGCTGACGACGTTCAAGTTGAATTAGGAGGAAGACTAAGTCCGGTTACTAAGAGAGAGTCTGATCTCTTCTAACACCGAGGAAGTTTTTCTACGCGTACCTGAGGCTTATCCAGAACTTCAGGGTTAGCCACGCAAGGAAGACGCTCCCTCATAACGGCTTGGCAGAAAGGACCTTTGTATGAACTCAAATTGTATTAACTCAAATGCAGCTCACCCATCTATACCTCATCCCAATCGCGAGCAAGCGTTAAAAAGGGCTCGTCTGACCGCGGGATTCCCGAATATAGTGAACGGTCAAAGAATCGACTCTTCCAGGCTGATCAGGATCTCCGATCCTGTGACTGG
>DASQVJ010000344.1:0-11098 GCA_035640835.1 Bryobacteraceae bacterium | reverse complement strand
CAGCTCAACTTCCTGGCCGGTCGCTTCCCACAGCCGATCGATCGGTCGAGCACCAACTTTCTCGACAGGCAGCCCGCCGTAATGGCAGTGGGCGTCCCCGCTGAGCTTCTGGCCAATCGTCCCGACGTTCGCCAGGCGGAGCTCGAGCTTGCGGCAGCAGGGCTCGACGTCGAGGCGGCCAGAAAAGCCTTCTATCCGACTCTCGGGATCGAAGCAGTGGTCGGCTACCAATCATTCGACCTGACCAAGCTGGTTAATACGCCCGACTCGCTGCTCTTCACACTCTTCGGCAAAGCGTTTGCGCCCCTGCTCAATCGGAAGGGGATCAAGGCGGACTACTTTTCGGCGAACTCCCGTGAGATGCAGGCGGTGCTCCACTACGAGCGAGCCGTGCTGATCGCTTTCGTCGAGGTAAGCAACCGCGTGAGCCTCACACGAAATCTCAGCCAGGGCTATGGGCTGAAGCAACAACAGGTCGACCGCCTCGCCCAGTCGGTCGATATCTCGACCGAACTCTTCAATTTGAATCGAGCCGAATACCTGGAAGTACTTACAGCTCGGCGTGAACTGCTCGAGGCACAGCAGGAGCTCGTTGAAATGAAGCAACAGCAGATGGATGCGACCGTGACGCTGTATCAGGCCCTTGGGGGCGGCTGGCGCGGCACCGGTCTGAACCCTCCCGAAGGAACTGACGGCAATCATCAACACACGAAGGAGGTGCGGCATTGAAGCTGCAGCATCTACGGGCTACGCTCATCCTAACCAGCCTAGGCCTCTTTGCTAGCGCTTGCTCGAGGAAACAGGCAGACGGTGGCCACCATGAAGAGGCACCGCAGACTGTCGTACTGACCACTCCCAGCGTCATGAACGTGCCCACAACTCAGGCCTACGTCTGCCGAATGCAATCCCGGCGTCACATCGAGATCCGCGCCTTGAATGAGGGGTATCTCGAAGAAATCCCCGTTCAAGAGGGCCAAGCGGTGCGCGCCGGGGAGCGTCTCTATGAGCTCTATCCTGTCCTCTATCGGACTCAGCTCGAGGCCGAAAAGGCCGAGCTGCGCCTCGCTGAGATCAATCTCAAGAACACGGAACAACTCGCGGGGCGCGGCTTTGTGTCAGCCCCAGAGCTGGCCCGGGCCACGGCCGAGCGAGACCGAGCGAAAGCCAAACTCGACCGCGCCACGGCCGAATACGGATTTACGAGGATAGTCGCTCCGTTCGACGGCATCGTGGGTCGTCAACTCATGCAGCACGGAAGCCTGATCGAAGCGGGGGACACCCTCACGACCATGTCTGACAACGCTGTTATGTGGGCTTACTTCAATGTCCCCGAAGCCGACTACCTGCGATTCAAGTCCTTACGGGGAGCAACCGATACCGCATCACCCCGGAGGCTCGAGCTTCGAGGTGCAACAATCCAGCTTCGAATGGCGAACGGGCAGATATTCGATCGGAACGCCGCGACGACGCTAACCATCGAATCAGAGTTCAACAAGGAAACAGGAAACATCGAGTTCCGCGCCGACTTTCCCAACCCGCAAGGCCTCCTGCGCCACGGTCAGACCGGTACGCTGCTGATCAACCAGAAGGTCTCAGGAGCCTTGGTCATCCCGCAGCGGGCCACGTTCGAGATCCTCGACCGACGGTACGTCTTCGTCGTCGACAAGAACGCCGTCGCGCACCAACGCGAGATCACCGTCGCCCGTGAGCTAGAGGACATCTACGTCATCAAAGGCGGCCTCTCGGCTGACGAAAGGTTCGTGCTCGATGGAGTTCGCCAGGTCCGTGATGGCGAGCGCCTGAAGCGCACAGAGACTCGTCCGCCCAAGGAAGCAGTCAACAATCTGAAACACCACGCCGAATAAGGGCGGTCGCGAACCATCATGTTTACACAGATACTCCACCGGCCCGCCCTGGCGATCGTCCTGTCGATCCTCATTCTGCTTCTGGGGGCACTCGGAATAGCGAGCCTTCCGATCGCGCAGTTTCCCGACATCGCGCCGCCGACCGTCTACGTTTCGATTGCGTATCCCGGAGCCAGCGCCAAGGTCCTGACCGATTCAGTTCTGATTCCTCTCGAGCAATCGATCAACGGCGTCCAAGGGATGCGCTACATCGTCTCCGACGCGACGAGCGCCGGAGAGGCGACGATTCGAATCTTCTTCGAGCCGGGCACGGATCCCAACATCAACGTGGTGAACGTACAGAACCGGGTCAACATCATGACGAGCCGGCTACCGGAGCTGGTGGTACGCGAAGGAATTCTCGTCAGCCAGGTCGTGCCTAGCATGTTGATGTACCTCAATCTGTACAGCAAGAACCCAGGCACCGATCAGAAAGACCTCTTCAACTACGCCAACGTGTACATCATGCCCGTGCTTAAGCGGATTAAGGGCATGGGTATCCCAGTCAACCTGGGCAATCGCACGTTTGCGATGCGCGTTTGGCTGAATCCGGAGCGCATGCGCGCCTACAACGTGTCGGTCGACGACGTGATGAAGGCCTTGGCCACGCAGAGCATCATCGGATCACCGGGCCGGCTCGGTCAGGCGACGGGCATGACCTCCCAGTCGAAAGAGTACGTGCTCACTTACGTCGGCCGTTTCAATGAGCCAGAGCAGTACTCCAATATCATCTTGAGGGCTCAGCCAGACGGCGAGATTCTCAGACTCAAAGACATCTGCGTGCCACCGCTCGTCAACCACAGCAAGGGCGCGGAAGCGGGCCATCACGATCACGCAGGTGTCGAGCTTGGCTCGGAGTTCTTCGACATCTATTCCGACGTCAACGGTCGTCCGGCCGCATCCGTAGTCTTGAAACAGGCGCCAGGCTCCAACGCCGCCGAGGTGATCGCGGAAGTGAAAAGGACGCTCGAGGAGTTGAAGCCGTCGTTTCCTCCCGGCATGGACTACGAGATTGCGTACGACGTATCCCGGTTCGTTGAGGCCTCCACTGAGCAGGTGCTCCACACACTCGTGGAAGCGTTCATCCTGGTGTCGCTGGTGGTCTTCCTGTTCCTGGGTGACTTGCGCTCCACCATCATCCCGGCGCTCGCTATACCGGTATCGCTGGTCGGCAGCTTCTTCGTGCTGCAGATGATGCGCTTCTCCATCAACCTGATCACGCTTTTCTCCATGGTCTTGGCCATCGGTATCGTCGTCGACAATGCCATCGTGGTGGTCGAGGCCGTGCACGCCAAAATGGCCGAGACGCACTTATCACCGTATCGGGCCACCATCGAAGTGCTCAAGGAGATCAGCGGCGCGATCATCGCAATCACCCTGGTCATGAGCGCCGTGTTTGTTCCGGTGACCTTTCTCCCGGGGCCGGTAGGCGTGTTCTACCGCCAGTTTGGAGTGACGATGGCTTCGACGATCGTCCTTTCCGGCGTGGTTGCATTGACGCTCACCCCAGTGCTGTGTGCCATGGTACTGAAGCCTCATACGCACGAGCCCGCTGGCGTGGAGGCGCGCAAGGGCCTTCGGGAACAACTTCGGGGGCTAAGGGCTAGGACACTGCTCGGGTACGTCCTTGTGGGGGCTCCGCTACTAGCGGGTATCACCTATCTCGCCTATGAGCTTTGGGGACGCTTCGGGTTGCTGCTGCTCCTCGTGCCCTTCATACAAAGGCCTTTCAGCCTCGCCATCGACAAAGTCACCAATCTGTATGCATGGCGCCTGCTGAGGCCGATTGTCACCCTCAGGGTGGCAACCACGGTGGTCATCGGGGCATTTGCGTACGGCATCGTCGCGACCAGCGCCGTCTTACCGACAGGCTTCATCCCCGGTGAGGACCAGGGCATGATCTACGCCGTTCTTCAGACCCCACCCGGGTCGACGCTGGAATATACCAACGCCAAGTCGCAAGAGCTTGAACGGATCGCTGAGAAAATCAAGGGCGTTCGCAGCGTCACATCGATTGCGGGGTACGAAGTGCTGACGGAAGGTCGCGGCTCGAACGCGGGCACGGCTATCATCAACCTCGACGATTGGTCCAAACGAGCACAGACATCGTCTGAGATCATCGAACATCTCAAGGAAAAGACCCGAGAAATGACGAACGTCAAACTCGAGTTCTTCGAGCCGCCTGCGATTCCCGGCTTCGGCGCGGCAGGCGGGATAGCCTTGCGCGTGCTGGATCAAACACAATCGAGTACGCCCGACTACAAGCAACTGGGAGAGATCAACGAGCGATTCATCGCCGCGCTGGAGAAACGTAAAGAAGTCGGCGGTGTGTTCACGTTCTATGCGTCCGACTACCCACAGTACGAGGTGGTCATCAACAACGATGTGGCCATGCAGAAGGGGGTGTCGATTCAGGATGCGTTGAACAACCTCAACATCCTCATTGGCAGCACCTACGAGCAGGGCTTTGTTCGTTTTAACCAGTTCTACAAAGTTTACGTTCAGGCCTGGCCGCAGTTCCGGCGGATGCCTACGGACCTGGACGAGCTCTTCGTAAAGAACGAAAAGGGGGAGATGGTCCCGTACTCGTCGTTCATGGAGCTGAAGAAAGCGCAGGGGCTGAACGAGATCACCCGATACAACTTGTTCCCCTCGGCCGCTGTTCAGCTCGTGCCGGCTGCGGGCTACTCGACCGGTCAGGCCATTGAGGCAGTGCAGCAGGTCGCCCGCGCGACCTTGCCGCGCGGATATGGCCTGGGCTGGGAAGGACTCTCGTGGGACGAGTCGCAGAAGGGCAACGCGGCACTCTACATCTTCCTGATTGTGGTTGTGTTTGTCTACCTCGTGCTGGTTGCGCAGTACGAGAGCTTCCTGATTCCTCTGGCTGTGGTCCTATCGCTGCCGGTCGGCATCTTCGGCTCTTTCTTGTTCCTGTATGCCGTGGGATTGTCGAACGACGTTTGGGCTCAGCTCGGGATGATCATGTTAGTCGGGCTCTTGGGCAAGAACGCGATTCTGATCGTGGAGTTTGCGGTGCAGCGTCGGAACGAGGGCGTCTCGATCAAAGACGCCGCTATCGAGGGAGGAAAACTCCGCTTCCGGGCCATCCAGATGACCTCCTTCGCCTTTGTTGCAGGTCTCCTTCCGCTGGTCGTTGCCCATGGCGCTGGCGCGATTGCCAATCGGACCATCGGGGTCACGGGCGTCGGCGGCATGCTCCTTGGCACGGTCCTCGGTGTACTCGTGATCCCCGGTCTCTACTACCTATTCGCTCGCATTTCGGATGGACGCGAACTCCTGCGCGACGAAACGAATGTTCCTTTGAGTGAAGCTGAAGGCGAACTCTGATCCAGGAGAGAACACGGAGTTGAATCATGACCAACCCAAAGCCGGTCGTCGTGGCATTGCCCCTCGACCACCAAACCGATGAGCTGTTGGCTACGGCTCTGGACCTCGGCCAACGGCTCGAGTGCCCTTTCGTCGTAGTGCATGCGCTCGGCAAGCGCCGCCTGGAGAGCGAACCGGGTACCACCAACCGTATCGCAAAGGCAAAGCAGGCTCTCGGTCTGCGGCTGCAACCGCTCTGGAATGCCGGGCTGGATGTTCGGGAGGAGGTGGAGGTTGGTGCTCCCGCCGAACTCGCGATCAACACGGCCCTACGCATCAGCGCTCAGCTCATTATCACGGGCGGCGGTCGGCCGGCGACCATTCGGCGATGGCTCGTGGGCTCAGCGGTCGAGGCCATCGTCCACCGCGCAGTTGTCCCCGTCTGGGTCGTGCGGGGGGAGCGGGCAGTCAGGCGGCGGCCTGTGCTCTGCCCGCTCAACCTCAGCTCGCCATCCAAGCTCGGGCTCGCATCCGCCGTCCGTATGGCTCGGCTCTTCAAGGTACCTCTCCGCGTCATGACGGTCCTACCGGACAACCCGTCTGGCGAGGGGCCATCGGTCGAGGAGGCGCGCCGAGCTCTGGAGGAGATGCTTGCCCAGCACGCGGTAAACGGGCTCGACGTCGCGGTCGACGTGGTGACGGGAAGCCCGGCCGAACGAATAGTCGACGCCGCAGACGACGCGGGGATGCTTGTTATCGGCAGTCGGGGCTTTAATCCCCTGGTTCCCGAATCGCTCGACCCGGTCACCACGCGAGCACTTCGTCACAGCCATTGCAGCATCCTGGCAGTACGAGAGGTACATGTTGATCTCGAAGCGAACGAAGCCGAGATAGCAAGGCTGGCAGATGCTTGTCGTGTCACTTGGCAGTTGATCGAAGACGACCGGGCGGTCGAGGCACTTCCTTTCATTGAGCCGGCGGCCCAGCGCGCTCCGTTCAATGCGACGATTCAGGAGGCCTACGCCATCGTCCTTGAGAAGGTGGGTCAAAAGGTGGAGGCTCGAGCCCGCCACGAACTCTCCCAGATGATTCGCGCCCGCATCGACCGGAGTTGACCGCACCGCGACGCCTTGAAGCGTATCAATGGTGTGCGCGCAGGCCGCCCCGGACACGGCCCCGAGTCGGGTCGTCCCGCGGATGGCCTCCACCTGTTCACGCTCGCCGGGCCCACCCCCTCGGGATCGCATGATTTCTATGCCCGGGCGGGGCTCTGTGGTACGGGTTGGCAACAAGGTCGCAAGTGGATCCCGACTCGTCGTAACGCCTTAACTAGTAAACTGACCTATCGCCCGAGGCCGAACTTCGTGGATGGCGACGCGTGCAGGTTTAGCGATTTGCTGGAAGCCATCATAGTTCCTGCCGGGCTAATCCGCCGCCGGCATGTCTCTTTTTTCGACCAACCTGCGGATGAACTCTGCGCCGCGCCGTAGCTGGTCTGCTTCCTTTCTGAGTTCATCCTGCTCGATGCCGTGCTTGCCCACCGCCATTCTCTCGGCCAGTTCGGCACCCTCCTCCAGAGCGACGATCGCCTCGTACAGTTTCTTCTCCTGCACGGATGTGTGCTCGTCGAACAGAGTTTTTAGAGACATGGTGTGTCCGACTCGACACCGGAACTCGGATGGCTTGTCATTCTCGTACAACGGCCCGCGGCACTCCGGGCATGTAAAACCACTGAAACGGCGCATATCCCTTAGGGGTAACTCGCGGCTATGAATTGAGGAGACGATCTCTTCTCTGACGAGCCGGCTCAGCAAAGGACCGATCTCGGAAACCCGCTTCGTGTGATGTACGATAGCATCGCTCAAAGCATTCAACGGCATGGAAGGGAACTGCGCTTCCGCCGGATCCTGAACGATTGTCACTCCATCACGTCTGCCGATTTCCCATATCCCGGCCGCCCCGTCGTCGAGCATGCCCGAGAGCAGAACGCCGATCACACGATTGCCATGTGATGCAGCGGCTGACCGAAAAGCAACGTTGATGCTGGGTCGCTGCAGGCCTTCTTTTGGGCCACGACTCAGGTGAACATGATCTTCGCTGATGACGAGATGCCGGTCGGGAGGAGTAACGTAGATCGTGCCTTTCCGGATTGGTGATCCTTCGGAGGCCTGGGTCACAAGCATGGAGGTGGACGTCTGCAGTAGTTCAGGGAGGTAGTTGCGGCTCCTTGGAGATAAATGGATCACAACGAAGACTGCTGCGGGCAGATCCGCTGGCAGCGTCCGCACGATATCCTTTACCGCCTGGAAACTGCCCGCCGACCCGCCGATGACAATGGTCTCTCGATTGCTCACGTTCTCAGCCTACGCCAACTGGTGCCTCGGCGCACACTTGCGACTGCATCGATCTCGCGGGCGCGCCGAGGCTCCACAGACCTGTACCAACTGTTTCCGATCTGCGATGATGAGACTGCCTTCTGGTAGCCCAGCTGGCGGGTGAACCATGAACGATAATCAAGCTCAGAACGCTCCGGGCCCCCCGGATGCCAAAAAGGCACACAATGCCGCGTCGTCGGAAGCACATCGGTCAACGCCCAGCGCGCATCGAGAACAATCTGACCAGCGCACAGATGCGAAACACAGGCCCACCATCGTCGGAATCGGGGCTTCGGCGGGCGGCCTGAGCGCCCTGAAGAGCTTTTTCAGTCATGTGCCCGCCGGTACCAATCTCGCGTTTGTCGTTGTCGTGCACCTCTCGCCCCAACACGAGAGTCATCTGTCGGATCTGCTGCAATCTCACGTCAAAATGCCTGTTGAGCAGGTAACGGACACCGTTTCAATCGAGGCTAACCACGTTTACGTAATCCCGCCGAACGCAAATTTGAGTGCAGTCGATACGCACTTGCGCCTAACCCAGCTCGAGGAGGAACGCCGGCAACGGGCTCCGATCGATCATTTCTTCCGCACGCTTGCTGCCACCCACGACGGCGATGCTGTGGGGGTGATTCTTACGGGCACAGGGTCCGATGGAACGCTCGGAATCAAAGATGTTAAGGCCAAGGGCGGGCTCATCATTGTTCAGGAGCCGAATGAGGCGGAGTTCGACGGCATGCCCCAGAGCGCCATTGCAACGGGGTTGGTGGATTGGATCCTCCCATTAGCCGAAATTCCGGCTGCGATCATACGTTACGACGAGACGACGCCGAAAGTCAGCGTTTCGAAACACGATCACGACGAAAACTTCGAGTCCGTCGAGGAGGACGAACAGAGCTATCTGCAGAAAATCTTCACACAGTTGCGGGCGCGGACAGACCGCGACTTCTCCCGATACAAACAATCGACCATTCTGCGGCGCATCGCTCGACGGATGCAGCTCAACTATATTGACAATCTACCGGCCTACATCGAGAAGCTGCGAAGCGACTCCGATGAAGTGAAGGCGCTGGCTGATGATTGTCTGATCACGGTCACGAACTTCTTCCGGGACCCTGAGGTGTTTGAGCGTCTGGAGAGGGAGGTAATCCCGAGGCTGTTCAGGAACAAGGGAGCCAAAGACACAATTCGCGCTTGGTCAGTAGGCTGCGCCACTGGGGAGGAGGCGTATTCGCTCGCCATGCTGATGGCCGAAGAATCTGCCCGGCACGAGTCTCCTCCGCGGATCCAGATCTTTGCTTCGGACTTGCACAAGCGCTCTTTGGAACGCGGCCGCGAGGGGCTCTATTCCGGAGACATCCAAACGGACGTTCCACAGGCCCGTTTGAAGCGCTTCTTCCAGAAGGAGAATGGCGGGTACAGGGTTCAAAAAGAGATTCGCGACATGGTCGTGTTCTCGCCCCACAACCTGCTGGGCGATCCACCTTTTTCGCGAATAGATCTCATCAGCTGCCGCAATCTCCTGATCTACCTGCAGCGTCACGCGCAGCGCGATGTCGTCGAGCTGTTTCACTACTCGCTGAACCCGGAAGGCATTTTGGTGCTCGGCACCGCCGAGATCCTCGATCCGAGCGATCTGTTCCGCGTCGAGGACAAAAGACTTTGCTTCTACCGGAAGCGCAATGTTCCCGTTCCGGAGCCGCGCTTGCCGGTGTTCCCAATGCTCACGCCAAGGCAGCACAACCGCGCGGCTGCGATCGTCGTGACCAGCAATGAACCTCCTGCCTACGGCGCCATGCATCAGAAGATGCTGGAGCTTTATGCGCCGCCAAGCATCCTGGTGGGTCCAGACGACAAAGTGGTTCACCTTTCTGAGAATGCTGGAAGGTACCTGGTTCCGCCCGGCGGCGAGGTGACGACCGTTGCTTACAAGCTGGTTCGTGAAGAGCTGCGCCTTGAACTTCGAACCGCGTTGCAAGCAGCGCGACAGAACAGGACTGCGACAGATTCGAAGCCGATCTTTGTCCAATTCAACGGGCATTCGCGGCCCGTTGTAATGCATGTGCGACCCTCCCAGCATACGCACGAGGAGGGCTTCACACTGGTCATTTTTGAGGAGCGCGAGTGGGACTCAGCAGGTACCGAACCGGCAAACGCGGGGCTCGGCCCCGTCACCGACACGGAGATTGACCGTATTCGTGAGCTGGAGAGAGAGTTGGCCGTTCAACGTCAACGAACTCAGGCGCTGGTCGAAGAGTACGAGACAAGCCGGGAGGAGATGCAGGCTTCTGCTGAGGAGATGCAGTCTACGAATGAGGAATTACGTTCCACGATGGAGGAACTCGAGACCTCAAAGGAAGAACTGCAAAGCATCAACGAAGAGCTGCAAACAGTAAATCAGGAAAACCGTCACAAGGTGGAGGAACTCGCACAGCTCTCAAGCGACCTGCAGAACCTTTTAACGGCGACTGAAATCGCGACCTTGTTTCTGGATCGCGAGCTGCGTATTTTGCGTTTCACTCCGAAACTCGCAGAGCTCTTCAACATCCGCGTGCAGGATCGCGGACGGCCGATCTCGGACCTGACGCACCGGCTGGGTTCAACGGATCTACGCGCAGATGCCGAGGAGGTGCTGTCGCGCCTCATCCCTGTAGAACGCGAAGTGAAGGATGAGGCGGGCCACTGGTTTCTTACGCGTGTGCTTCCGTATCGAAGTTCGGAGGACCGCATCCTCGGGGTGGTGATTACGTTTGTCGACATCACGGCGCGCAAAAACGCAGAGGAGACGCTTCGCGTAAGCGAGGAACGGCTGCGCAGGATCACCAGCGTGGACGTGGTAGGGGTGCTGATCTTCAACAACGCAGGCACGCTGATCGACAGCAACGAAGCTTTTCGACAGATGAGCGGCTACACCCGGGAGGAGATCGCCTCGAAGATGATTACCTGGCGCACGATGACACCGCCCGAGTACGTGGCCGACAGCGAAGAGCAAATGGCATCCTTTCAAAGAACGGGCCGGCTTGGTCCGTACGAGAAGGAATACCTAAAGAAAGACGGCACCCGTTACTGGTTGCTCTTTGCGGGCGCCAGCCTGGGCGACGGAACTTTCGTCGAATACTGCATTGATGTGACGAGCCGCAAGCAGGTAGAAGCGGAGTTGCAGACGTCGAAGCACTACGCCGAAACGATTATCGAGACCTTGCATGAACCGCTCCTCGTCTTAACGCCCGAGCTGTCTGTGCGCTCGGCCAATTTGGCCTTCTACCGGCATTTCGACGTTATACCAGAAGACACCATCGGCCGGACAGTATACGAGTTGGGCAACCGCCAATGGAACATTCCTGAGCTTCGAACGCTTCTGGAAGAAGTGCTGCCCCAGAGAAAAGTGTTCGAAGACTTCGAGGTGGTGCACACGTTCGAGAGCATAGGTAAACGTGTCATGCTGCTGAACGCCCGTCAATTGGAAGATCTGCAGTTGATCCTACTCGGAATCCG
>DASQVJ010000343.1:0-5380 GCA_035640835.1 Bryobacteraceae bacterium | reverse complement strand
ATTCCCGGAGTTCGATCGGATCGTCCTGACGGCTCCCGGCAATCCTCGCGCGGTTCGGCCAGAGTTGCTCGAGGCCGAGTGGCGGGCGCATGATCCCGTGATCACGCAAGCAACGGCGGAAGCCGTACAGTATGTCCGGGAGCATGCCGCGCCCGAGGACGTCGTCGTAATCACCGGCTCGCTTTTCGTCGTCGGCGAAGCGCGGCCATGCTTCGTAAAATAGAAAGGACCCGATGTCACTTGGTCTTCTCCGCGCCCTGCTCATCACGGATCCGCTCATCATCCTGGCCACGATCGTGCTTGGTTCTATGAACCTGTTCGTTTCGCTCTTCGACGAAGGCGGTTACAAACAGGTCTCGATTGCGCGCTTCTGGTCGAAGTTATTGATGAAGATTGCAGGCGTCCACCTGACGGTGAGGGGTCTCGAGAAGATCGATGCGAACGGCAGCTACGTGTTCGTGTGCAATCACCTGAGCTACATGGACACACCGGCGGTGCTCGGGACGATACCGGTGCAGTTCCGGTTCCTTGCGAAGAAGATGCTGTTCCACATCCCGTTCCTTGGCTACCATCTCACGCGCGCCGGCCACATCCCTGTTCCGCGCGAGAATCCACGAGCGGCCCTGAAGGCAATGGCCGAAGCGGCTCGGATCATCCAGGAGCGCAAAATCTCTGTACTGATCTTTCCCGAGGGTGGACGCTCGTTGACGGGGCTCAAGGAGTTCAAGGAAGGCGCGGCGTACATTGCCATTCGCGCTGGTGTACCTGTAGTGCCGCTGGCGTTGAAAGGAACGCTGGAAGTATTGCCCATGCACTCGCTGAACGTCAGACCTGGAAAGGTGTCACTCACCGTTGGTGACCCGATCCCGACAAGCGGCCTCTCGATGCACGATCGCGCGGAGCTGACACGTGAGCTGCGGGAACGTGTCGCAGAGATGCTGGGCGAAAGCTCGGCAATGAAAGCCGCTGCTCACAGCTAAAGAGCGGGCAAGCTCCCTCGTAAGTCAAGCAACAGCAAGTGGCCTTTTCGCATCTCATCCGGTTGGAGGGAGGCGTATGACTCTACGGCTTTTAGCGACGGGGTTGCTGCTTCTCAGCAGCTCGACCTTATTGGCGGATCACAAGAAGGCAACTGGCTACGACCGCTTTGTCAAAGAGATTCGTCACGAACTGGTGATGCTGCCTTACTATGGCGTGTTCGACAACCTCGCCTTCAAGGTGGACGGCTACAACGTGACCTTGATGGGTCAGGTGACGCGTCCGACGTTGAAATCCAGCGCGGAACGTGTGGTGAAGGACATTGAGGGCGTTCAAAACGTCACCAACAACATCGAGGTTTTGCCAAATTCTCCGAACGACGATCGCCTGCGGATCGCGCTCTATCGTGCCATTTACGGCCAGCCAACTCTGCAGCGATACTCGCTACAGGCAGTGCCGCCAATCCACATCATCGTCAAGAACGGAAACGTCACCTTGGAGGGAGTGGTTGCGACCGAGGCTGACAAGAACATCGCAAACATACAGGCGAACAGCGTTCCGGGTGTCTTCTCGGTAAAGAACAACCTGCAAGTGGAAACCCGCAGCGAGAAATAGGTCCCACTCCGTTCTCGTGAGGGAGGCTCCAAGGAAGCCTCCCTTTTCTATGTGCGGTCGAGGTAGTGGACCGAACCTACTTCGCGGATTCGCTGAGCTGCGGCCTCCGGCGTGATGTCGCGTTGGGGCGAGGCAAGCATCTCGTATCCGACCATAAACTTCTTCACAGTCGCGGAGCGAAGCAGAGGTGGATAGTAGTGGGCGTGGAAGTGCATCTCGGGATGCTCCTGACCGTCCCACGGGCGTTGATGAAAGCCCATCGTGTACGGAAAGGACACTTCGAAGAGATTGTCGTAGTGCGTGGTGAGAAGCTTGAGAATCGCCGCGAGCGCATCGCTCTCTTCTGACGTGAGCTGATCCATTCCCGACAGATGTCGGATGCTCAGCACGATGGTCTCGAAGGGCCATACGGCCCAAAAGGGCACGAGTGCGACGAAGTGCTCGTTCTCGGCGATGATTCGCTCGTTCAGTTGTCGCTCTTGCCGGAGGTAATCGCAGAGCATGCACCGTCCGTGTTCGCGTAGGTACGCCTCCTGCGAATCGATCTCGACACGCACTTCGTTCGGGATCGTGCGGTTCGCCCAAACCTGGCAATGCGGGTGAGGATTGCTTGCGCCCATCATCTCGCCGCGGTTCTCGAAGATCTGCACATGAGTTATGTAGTCCCGTGAGCCGAGCTCGATGTACTGCTCTTTCCAGGTGTCCACAACGCGGCGAAGAGCTTCTTGTGACATGCGCGGGACGGTGAGGCTGTGATCGGGATCGAAGCAGATGACCAGGCAATCTCCCGCTTCCGTTTCTGCGCGAAGGAGACCTTGCTCAAAGGACTTTTCGGGTGTGTCCGGCAGCAACGCGGGGAAATCATTGCGGAAGACGAAGGTGTGTTCGTATTTCGGATTGCGAACACCTCCGGCTCGCTCATTGCCGGGACATAGATAACACTTCGGGTCGTATTTGGGCTTCTCTTCAGGAGCTACCTTTTCAGTCTGGCCTTGCCAGGGACGCTGCGTCCGGTGCGGCGAAACCAACACCCACTCGCGCTTCAAAGGGTTGTACCTGCGATGCGGCTTGTCCTGAAAGGAAAACAAAAAAGGCCTCCTTGAAACTAGGTTCCCCTATGCGACTCTAATAACAGGAGCATCGTTACCTTGAACCCTACAGACAATGGAGAAGACTTGGAGCTGACGCCGGTAGACGCGTCGCATGACCTGGACATGGTCACCATTGCATCCACTGATGGGGCTACCGCGGAGCTGCAGGCAACCGCGATCAAGAGCATCCTGGACGCGAATGACATCGAGTCAATGATCGTAGGCAGCACAACCCTTCCGAACCTTGGCTTCGAAGTGCGCGTGCCTCGTGAACTCGAGGCTCAAGCTGTGCAGGCGATCGCTGAAGCTCGGAGCGCCGGACCGCAAGCGGCATTCGAAGGAGAGCGCATCAGCGAGGCTGAGCCTCCGAATCCCGAAGTCTGAACGAGTAGGGCTGGACGTCGAGATACCGTCCATCGGAACGCACCCTGATCAATCCCATCTGATCTGTTCGATACGTAGCAATGTGGTTCTTTTCGAGCCTTCGCAGCGTATCGACGTGCGGATGCCGATACATGTTGGCGTAGCCTGCGCTGATGATCGCGATCGAAGGATTTGCAAGCTGTAAGAAGGCGTCGCTTGTGGACGTGCGGCTTCCGTGATGCGCGACCTTGAGCACGTCGATCTTTCCTAGCCGTCCTGAGTCCAGCAACGTGAACTCGGACAGGCGCTCCATGTCACCCGTCAACAGGAATCGATGACGTCCGTGCTGAAAGCGGAGGGCAAGAGAATCGTCGTTGCTGGGCTCGCTTCGTGGCGTGTAGTGCCGATCGGGCGAGACTGCTTCGAGAGTGAGCCTGCCAAGCTGCGCGCGGTCGCCGGCTCGTAGTTCGCGGATGCGTACCTGATTCGACTGCGCAACTGCTCGCATGTTGAGCCATGCCTCGCTCTCCTGAGGGACCGAACCAATCCAAAGTTCCTTCGGGTGAAAGTTTTCGATCACGCTGCGCAGGCCGCCGATGTGGTCCTCGTGTGCGTGGGTGATGGCGATCACGTCGACGCTGGCGAAACCGCGCTCGAACAGGTACGGAGAGACGACGTCTTCACCAATGTCGAGGGCGGGGCGGCGGTGCTTGCCGAACGTCGGGATGCCTCCGGCGTCGATCAGCATCCGGCGGCCTTCGGGGGTGATGAGCAGGAGGCTTTCGCCTTGACCGACGTCGATGGCGTGGAGCTCCAACTGGGGTTCAGGGGCTTTTTGACGAAACGAAGCCAAAACCAGGCAAATACTTGCAAACACAAGGGTTAGAGCGAATTTAGGACGCGGGCGGTAGAGCGCGATTGCAAGGAGTACCAGGGCGAGCAGGACCCAGATGAGGGGTGGGTTCGGTATGCGCCAGGAAGGCTCGAGGCGGGCTTGCCATTCGACGATGCGCCGCGCCAGGTCGATCAGGACTGTGTCGATGAAGACGACCGCCTGGAGTCCGGTCAGGAGCGCCAGATATCCGATGGGGACCGACGCGGTGAGCAAGGGGACAGCCAGCAGGTTTCCGACAACGCTGGTGAGCGAGACGCGGTGGAAGTAAAGCACCATCGGCAGCACCAAACCAATCTGTACAAACACGGTCAGGGTGATCGCCTCAAACGCGGCAGTCGCGACGCGCGCGCAGGCCTCGAACACACGGAGGAAGTATCGCCAGCGGAGCGTTTCCGCAAGAAGTCGCAGCTCGATTCGGAACTCGGCTAGCGCAGGCGTGAGCCTCAGGTCGTATTCGCTATTTTCGATGCCCCGCAGGGCAGGCTTCCAGCGGCCCGATGTAGCGTCGATGATCGGACGGACCAAGCCTCCGATGGCTGCCACTGAGAGAAACGAGAGTTGGAAACTGCTGTCGAACAATTGGTCGGGTTCCGCTATGAGAAAGGGCAGTGCAACGGCGGCGAGCAGGTTGAGCAGTCCGACCTTGCGATGGAACCAGTGGGCAATCGCAAAAGCCGTGAAGAGGGCTGCGGAACGGAGCACGGGAGGCGTGCCGCCGGCGAATCCAGCGTAGAGCCACACGAACACAACAGTCGCGAGGAGGCTGGCGGTTCGAGGCACCCAGCAAAGGCGCGCGAGCAGGACCAGGATGGACGCGATCAGGGTGATGTGGAGTCCTGAGATGACAAGCGCGTGATAGGTGCCCGTCTTGCGATAGTCCTCGGTCCAGGCGCGCTCCAGACGGGTGTCCTCTCCGATCAGGAGTGCACTGTTGATCGCAGCCTGGTAGCGGTCGGGGAAGAGCTTGGCCGTCCGTTCCAGAGCGGTCGTCCGAAGGTTCATCAGAAAGGCCGTGATCGGATGACCGCACGTGCCGTCGAGTACGCGGAGGTCCGGTCCCGGCTTGGCGCTCGCAAGCCAGTAGATCTGCTTACGGGCGAGGAAGGTGACGAAGTCGAAGGCGCCGGGATTGCCGTAATTGCGCGGCTGCCGGACGCGTGCTGACAGCTCGATGCGCTGGCCGTAGCGGAGGGCGGGGGCTTCCGAGGGGTCATTCAGAAACAAAGACACACGGGCACGGGCACCGGGAGCGAGTTCGAGAACAAACTGCTCGCGGCCTTCGTGAAAGATTGGGGGCTCGACGACACAACCTTCGAGCAGCGTGGTCTCCCCATCGGCGGCGTTCAACTGCGGTGCCGGTGGAGGACGTCGAAGGCCGGCCACGATTGTGCCGAGCCCCACACAGACCAAGAGGAAGGACAGAGTGCGAATCCGGCGA
>DASQVJ010000342.1:0-5541 GCA_035640835.1 Bryobacteraceae bacterium | reverse complement strand
GGAGAAAGCGAGCAACGTCTTTACGCCTTGAGTGCCTGGCGCGAAACCCCGTTCTTTACCGACCGGGAACGCGCTGCGCTCGAATGGACCGAAGCAATCACTCTGATCAGCACGACGCACGCCCCCGATTCCGTGTATGAGCACGTGCGCCAGCATTTCACCGAGCCCGAACTGGTGAACCTGACACTGGCAATCGTAGCCATCAACGGTTGGAACCGCTTGGCAATTGGCTTCCGCGCAGTCCCCGGCACATATCAACCCGCCCACGCGAAGCAAGTTGCCGAGGCGGTCAGTCAATAAGATCCGAGATCCCGCTGACCGTTACCCGGATACCTATGGGAACCTCAGTTGGATTCTCTGGCCTTTAAACTCGATCGAATGCAATGACTGGGAGCCATCCGCATTCGTCCGCACATTCGCAATCGTCTCGTTGGCGTCTCTGCCGAGAGCGATCAGCAAAGCGGACGGACGGGCGATGGCCTTCCCTTTCTTGGAAATCGTGACCTGAGTCCGCGGACCCAAACCTTCCCACGACACAACGTAGCGGCCTGGCGACAGATCCTGACCGCCAGCGCGCCCCCTTTGGCCCTGAACTATTTGAGCGAGCTCTTCGCTCTGATGTACACTTCCTTTCCCGTACCCGTGTTCCTCGGATTGAGCGAGCGATATCCGTGCTGAACCATCAGCGTCTTATCGACGAGCAGTTCCTCTCCCGTCGAGTTCAGAGCAAATGTATGGAGCGTCTTAACAGCGACTCCACGCACGGGACGTCGAGTTTCCATCACGAGCTTAGAGCCATCCCAATAGCACTTCGTGGTGATGGGTCCGCCGGGCGGTACGTGCACCGTATACTCTGAGCCGTCGAGCTTATACACAAGCACTTCCGAGCTGTTTTCGCGTCGATTGCGGGTCTCGACGCGAATCTCGTCAGAGTTCTGAGCGATAACGAGAGTGAAGTGCGGTTGCGTTTCAGTGGCCGCTTTGTCATCCGCGTCCAATTCCCAAGTGCCGGAGAAGTCCGGTCGCGACTGACTGGTGCCGGTCGGCGCCGTCAAGAGCGCCGCGATGAACCAGGCGGCGAGAGACAATCCTTTGCGCTGCATTGCCTGCCTCCGTCGCGCAGCATAACAAATCCACACGGGCTTCAGGTAAGCGAAAGGTAAGCTGGACAGGTGACGCTTCACCTTGTGATTCCCGAAGGCACCAAGGTATTGACGGCGCCCGAAGGATACGTCGGCATAGTAACTCACACCCCCGCCACGCCCGACCATGCGTACCGGGTTCGCTTCACTGACGGCCACGAAGCCACTTTCCACAGATCCGAACTGTCCATCTTCAAGCATGTTCAGGCCGAGGTCGGACCAAACCGGCTGCCGGATCTGTTTCCCTTCGTTATTCACCGGTGTATCGTCGGCTCAACCGCTTACGGCCTCAGCCAGGAGGGATCCGACGTGGACCGGCGAGGGTTCTATCTCCCACCGGCCGACCTCCAATGGTCCCTGTCGGGAGTCCCCGAGCAGCTCGAAACGGATCATGAAGAGGTCTATTGGGAGATCGAGAAGTTCATCCGCCTTGCCTTGAAAGCCAATCCAAACGTGCTTGAATGCCTCTATTCTCCACTGGTGGAAACGTGCACACCGATTGCCCGCGAGCTCATTGACGCGAGGCATATCTTTCTCTCGCAGTACGTCCACCGGACGTATAACGCCTATGTCTTGTCGCAATTCAAGAAGCTCGAACAGGACATTCGCAATCAGGGTCAAATACGCTGGAAGCATGTCATGCACTTAATCCGGCTCTTGCTTTCCGGCATCGTCGTCCTGGAGCGTGGCTTCGTTCCCTTACAAGTCGACGAGCACCGGGATAAGCTGCTCGCCATCCGGCGCGGCGAAGTATCTTGGGACGACGTGGAAACCTGGCGCCTGTCTCTGCATCGCAGACTGGACGCCGCTCTCCAATCAACCTCTCTGCCCGAGCACCCCGACTATGATCGTGCTAACGATCTCCTCATCAGGGCTCGGCGCCTCGCGGCATCCCCGGAATACGGAAAATAATGGACTTCGATCTCCTGCGAACTGAGGCATCCCGTCACCCATATCGTTTGCTTTTCGCAACCGTTAGCGGCGCTCACTTGTACGGATTCCCTTCACCCGACTCTGACTACGACCTTCGCGGCGCTCACATTCTGCCCGTTACGGAGTGTCTCGGCCTGCTAACAAAGCAGGAGACCATCGAGGTCTCGGGCGTTCGCAACGGCGTGGAGATGGACCTGGTGACGCACGATGTCCTGAAGTTCTTCAACATGCTCCTCAAGCGAAACGGCTATGTGCTCGAGCAGCTCTTCTCTCCGCTCATTGTGCAAAGCTCGCCAGAGCATGACGAGCTAAAACGGATCGCGCGCGGTTGCATCACGCGCCATCACGTTTACCACTATCTCGGGTTTGCCGCCAACCAGTGGAAACTCTTCCAAGCGGAGGATCCGCCGAGAATCAAGCCGCTCCTATACGTTTATCGAGTCATCTTGACTGGCATTCACTTGATGCGCACTGGCGAAGTGGAAGCGAACCTCAATCACCTGAACGAGGAGTTCCGGTTACCCTACATCCCAGACCTGGTCGCCCGAAAGGTACACGGGTCAGAACAGGGCATTCTGTCATCGCGAGAGCGGGAGTTCCACGAGGCGGAATACACAAGACTGACACGCGAGCTGGAGGAGGCTGGCACTGTCACTCGCCTTCCGGAACAGCCATGCTGTCGAAATGAGCTCAATGACATCTTGATCCAGCTTCGACTCCAATCGTCTGACATCCGTTAGACGAAACCGCAGACCTTGTTCGATCGCGCAGCCCCGTGCTACTGTTCTGGGACACTTTAAGAGAATCCAACTCGAGGCCTATGGCGAACAATTCAACCAACGGTAAAATCTGCTACATCGAAATGCCGACGCGAGACGTTGCGCGATCAGCCGAGTTTTATCAAAACGTATTTGGCTGGAACATTCGCAAACGTGGAGACGGGGCAACCGCATTCGACGACACAACCGGCAACGTAAGCGGAGCATGGACCATCGGACGTCCGCCCTCACCGAATCCCGGTCTGCTCATCTACGTGATGGTCGATGACGCCGAGGCGACTCTCGCGGCCATAAAGGCAAATGGCGGCGACATCGTGCAAGAGATCGGTGCGGATGCACCTGAAATAACCGCCCGCTTCCGCGATCCTGGTGGGAATGTTCTCGGGATCTACCAGCAGCCGCGGCCGCAGCCCTGATCAGCCAAATGGCTGTGCGGTAGGATGTGGCCATGCCACACGTCCCGAGTCGTCGCAGCTTCCTGACGAGTGCTTCTTTGGGTGCACTCACTACCAGTCAGGCGCCTGCGATGCAGGCCCGCAAGCAGCAGCGCAATATCCTGCTTCTTATCGCCGACGACTTAGGACTTCACACGGGAGCTTACGGCGACCCCGTTGCCAAAACGCCGAACCTAGATCGCCTCGCGGCCGAAGGCGTACGCTTCACCAGCGCTTTCTGCACGACTGCTTCTTGCAGTGCGAGTCGTAGCGTCCTTCTCAGTGGACTTCACAACCACGCCAACGGGCAGTACGGCCACGAACACGGCGACGCGCATTTCAGTTATCTTCCGTTCGTCCGACCGACCCCGTTGCTGCTGAAGGACGCCGGATATCGGACCGGCGTGATCGGCAAGTTGCACGTCGGACCGCCCGATCGATTTGGCTGGGACCTCGCTCGTGTTGGCTCCGACCGGCGGGTCTGGGAGATGGCTCAGACCGCTCGAGACTTCATCCAGGCCAGCGGTGATCGACCCTGGTATCTCCACGTCGGCTATGGCGACCCACATCGACTCGGACGCGGGTTCGGAAACGATGGAAGTTATCAAAAGGTAGAGAAGACGAAATTCGATCCATCAAAGGTTCGAGTCCCAGGCTTCCTACCTGACAATGGTCCAACCGCCGAAGAGGTGGCCGAATACTACGAGGCCGCCAATCGTCTCGATCAAGGCATCGGGTTTATGCTCGACGCGCTCAAGCAGACGGGTCAACTCGACAACACGCTCATTGTGTTCCTCAGCGACAATGGGATGCCGTTTGCGAACGCCAAGACGAATCTTTACGACGCCGGAGTGCGGCTTCCCTTGCTGGTACGATCTCCGGATCAGGCGCCCCGCGGCCTCGTGAACAATGCGATGGTGAGTTGGGTCGATCTGCTTCCGACGTTCCTCGACTGGAGCGGCGCGAAGGGTCCCGATTATCGTCTGCACGGCCGAAGCTTTCTTCCGGTTCTCGGAACGGAAAACCCGTCCGGTTGGGACGAAGTGTACTTCTCCCACACCTTCCACGAGATCACGATGTACTATCCGATGCGCGGAATGCGAACGAGGCAGTACAAGTACATTCGAAATATCTTCTCCGAGTTGGAGTATCCACATGCAACCGACTTGTGGGGAAGCAAGACCTGGCAAAGCATACGGCGTGAAGGACCAGCAGGGCGAGTCGGAGCGCGATCTGTCCAGCAGTACCTGCACCGGCCCGCTGAGGAGCTCTACGACATCACGAAGGATCCGCTGGAGGTCAACAACCTTGCGGGCAAGCCCGAGCACAAAGAGACTCTAAGCGCGATGCACAGAAAAGTACACGAGTTCCGGCGCCAAACGAAAGACCCGTGGACCCTCGTCAACACGTATCAAGGCGAGCCACCAGGCGATTCTGCTGCCGAACGCGAACTCGGCGAGTTAGCCCGGCCTCGAGAATCGAAACAACAATGAGTATTGACCGACGCCGGCTCCTGCAGACCTCTGCCGTATTCGCTGCAGGCAGTGCTCTCGCACAGCAACGTGCTACTCCGCCCAACCTGGTGTTCCTGATATCCGATGACCATAGCTGGACTGACCTCGGGTGCTACGGAAATGCTGCTGCGCGCACCCCGAACCTCGACCGCCTTGCGGCCCAGGGCATGCGGTTCACGAATTGCTTCGTGACCAGTCCTCAGTGCAGCCCGAACCGTTCAGCCATCCTCACCGGCATGCCGTCACATCAGACAGCCACCTCACGCCTGCATGCTCCGATGCCGGACGAGCAGCCGACCGTGCTGGAGGGCCTCCGCGAGCGCAATTACTATCTCGGCGCGTTCCGAAAAGTACATCAAGGTCCGAACTTCGATAAGCGATGGGACTTCTATGGCGACGAGAAGACCTCCTTCGCGTCGTTCTTCCAGAAACGCCCGAAAGACCGACCGTTTTTCCTACACGTCGGCTTCATCGATCCACACCGGCCTTACCCCGGCAAGGCGTTCGATCCTCCAACAGACCCCGCCAAGGTGCCGATACCACACTGGCTTCCGGACACTCCAGAGATTCGTCGCGACTTGGCCGACTACCTTGACGAGATTGCCCGCATGGACCGCGAATCCGGTGAAGTCTTGCGCCTCCTTGAGCAGCAAGGACTCGCCGACAACACTCTGGTCGTGTTCACAGGCGATAACGGCATGCCGTTCCCGCCGCGAGCCAAGGGGACGCTTTATGAATA